>NZ_JAUBQR010000200.1:0-6490 GCF_036701385.1 Microcoleus sp. Pol12B4
GACCGAGAGTTCAGCCTTGTGGCTGGAAACGCTGTGTACGGACTGATTACCGTGATTCACGTTTCAACGAATCGCACGTATCTTTACCGTCTGTACCGTTAAGGATATTTTCAAGGATATTCGGGCCGGGAATGGAAGTGCGATCGGGTAAAGTGATTTGATCGCACATACAGTCTTCAGAAGTAGCAGGAATTAGCGCAGGTGTGGGGGTTTCGGTTGTTGGAGATGTGGTTGGGGCGATCGAATTCTGATTGGCGATCGGTGTTTCACCAGTTTTAGCCGTCGGAATAGGAGTTTCCGCAGGTGTCGGAGTCGGAATTGGTGTCAGAGTTTTCCCAGGCGTCGGAGTTTCCGCAGGTGTCGGAGTCGGAATTGGCGTCGGGGTGGGAATTGGAGTTTCCCCAGGCGTCGGCGTCGGTGTGGGAATTGGAGTTTCCGCAAGCGTCGGCGTCGGTGTGGGAATTGGATTTTCCCCAGGCATCGGCGTCGGTGTGGGAATTGGAGTTTCCCTAGGTGTCGGAGTCGGTGTGGGAATTGGAGTTTCCGCAAGCGTCGGAGTCGGAATTGGCCTCGGAGTTTCCGCAGGTGTCGGAGTCGGAATTGGCGTCGGTGTGGGAATTGGAGTTTCCCCCGGTGTCGGAGTCGGAATTGGCCTCGGAGTTTCCGCAGGTGTCGGAGTCGGAATTGGCGTCGGAGTCGGAGTTTCCGCAGTCGTCGGAGTAATTGGCGTCGGAGTTGGCGTCGGAGTTTCCGCAGGCGTCGGAGTAATTGGCGTCGGAGTCGGAGTTTCCGCAGGCGTTGGATTCGGAGTCGGAGTTTCCGCAGGCGTCGGAGTCGGAATTGGTGTCGTTGTCGGAGTTGGCGTCGGAGTTTCTGCAGGTGTCGGAGTCGGAGTCGGAGTTGTATCTACAATAGTCAAAACAGCACTAAAAATCGCTCCTAAATCTGCTCCGTTAGTGGGATTATTCAGAGTTAAATTAACAGTTTCATCCTCTTCTATTGTCACATCATCAACAATTGGAATCGTAAAACTTTGAGTGGTTTCGCCAATGCCAAAATTTAATGTTCCCGATATCTGGTTATAGTCGCTGGCAGCATTAGCAGTGCCATTACTTGTAGTGTAACTGACCGCAGCCAAATTATTAGCATCAGTGTGAGTAACAGTAATTGTGGCAAATTGATCGTTTTCATTAACGCTGTAATTGGCGTTACTGAAGTTAAATGTGCCTCGATTGGTGAGATTGATAATGAACGCTTGGGTGTCAGAAGTATCGACCCCTTCGTTCTCTATACCGCCATTATCTCTCAGGTTTAGAGTGATATTAGCACTGCCGATCGCCCCCGGCACCGGTGTAAAGGTTAGCGTCCCCACCGAGTCGATCGCCGGTGGTACACTAAACAAAGCAGCATTATCATTCCCTACCACTTCAAAAGCCAGAGTTTGTCCCGATTCGTTGGCCGGGCCTGGAGAAATCGCAGCCGCCCATCCGGGGATGGTTTGTGGCCCCGAATTGCTGTTGAGAGTGCGATCGCCTCCTTTGACAAACGAAGGTGCATCGTTGACGGGATTAACTGCGATCGAACTTGTTAAACTATCAGTGCTAAACGGCGTTTTTCCACCAGTAACTGAAGCATTGACGCCCGCAGTACCGTTACCCACTCCGTTACTTCCATCCCACCCCCGAAAAGTAATTGTTGGTTCGCTTCCAGGGGTACTGTAATAGTCTGGGTTCGGTACAAAGCGAACTTTCGCAGGCGTTTGCAGGGAAACCCGCGTCAGGTTGATGTTAGCTTGCGCCGAAGTTGTGTCGTCACCAAGGAATAGAAAATTAGGAGTTTCGTAAGGATCTATCAAGCCGCTAAATCCTGAATAATCACGCAGAGGGCCGTTTAGTATGATATCGCTTCCATTGGAAAGAAAGTAATTGTCACCTTGAACTCTGAGAGTGTAGTTAGTAGCAATATTGGTGTTATAAGGAACATTCTCTGCTGCAACAAATAAGCCGTTGGTTTGTCCGCCTGGGTTGGGAGTTATGCCATCTGCTTGTGCAAAGATATTGCCAGAAGTTGCAGATAGCTGCTGGAAACCGATTTCAATGGCTTTGCGATCGCTAGTAACAGCAACAATGCTAAAACCCGCCCGATTTTGATTAGTGCGAGATTCCGATATAATTTGGAGATTAAAAGACAGGCTAAAGCCTGTAGTGCGATCGAGCGGAGGAAATGACGGATTTAAAGGATTATTTCTATAGCCAGCATAAATACTATTGGCGGCAGTGCTGTTTAAATTAACTCCATTACCGTTAAAAACTTCGGAAGCTGTAGCGGTAGGAAAAGCAAGATTTAAGTTAGTCAAAGACAGCCAATTTTGAGCAGTGGGAGTGTTACCAAGTAAGCCATTATAAAGAGGAGTCGGGCCTAGTAGGGTTGCTGAACTTTCCGACACTGTGCCGAAATTTGTCCAAGTATTGCCGTCGGTTAAAAATTGCCAGTTACCGTTAGTATTGTCTGCTGCGGTGACTGCGACACCCAAAGGATCGCCATTAGTGTCACTTCCTAACTCGCTAGTGAGGTTAAAAATACTAAAGCCTGTGTTATCTGCGCTGGGTATATCTTCATTAATTGCGAGCAGCGGATTCACATTAAGATCTGCCCAAGTCGGAGCAATGTTAACCGGCCGATTGCGGAGACTGTTAATATAAATAGTATTAATTCCGCCGTTGGGTAAACCCAAGGAGCCGGGACTATCTATAGTATAACTAGCAGTTCTGTTGATGCCGCCAATATCGCTCACAAACTCGACATTACCCCCGTTGCTTGGTGCTGGAATTTGCACCTTAGCTGCACTCCCAAATGCTCCGTGTGTTCCTGATGTCCTCCAGGCGAGGGAATCAACAGAAGTAATTCCCGCACTGCTAGTATCTACCCAAACAATATCTGATGCTGCAAAATCCCCAGGCAAATTTCCGGCTGGGAGCAGCTTTGTCAAAAATCCACCTGCGGGACTCAATCGAATGTTCCAATCGTTGTTTGTTCCCGACGGTATGGGGTTGTAGGCAATCTCTTGATTAGCAACCGAACCGCCGATCATAAGTATTGTTCCTGCTTTAAACACAGGAGCAATACTTGCCATATTAGTAAATCGATAAGCTGAATATTTAGCTACAGTTGGATCAGTTGAGTCGCCTACAAAATAGCTCTGAAGCTGAGTTGCACTTACATCTTCTGTGAGCAGTAACTCTACATACTCATTGCCTGTAATGTTTCCAGTATCCCGCCGGAATTCGTTAATAATTATCTGTCCCATCTAGATGCACCTAAATTTGAAATGATTATGTATTAGCTATCAACTAATGTTTTTTTTACGTCATTTTTTTTATTTACGTAAATACGCTGTCCGTAGAGTGGCTTTTTTAAGTCATTTTTATTATTAAAATAATATCTGGAGTTCTGAGTAGTGTCAAGCAAAAGCTTGGATTATTGTCGATCGCACTCCTGGACACAAAAAGTGATTTGATATCAATTCCGGTTGCACGAGCGATATGATTGTTGAGTGTTGACTGTTGACTAAAATTATGCTTTCGGGATAACCGACTGTTTGGACATTGGAACAATACCGATGCAATCGGAAACGATATGATTTGACACACTACTAATAGCGGTAAGCAGCGCGTTGCCCACTCTACATAAATAACTAAGGTGCGTACTCCGCACCTTAGTTATTTAATTTGTGCTTACCCGAAGATGGTAAAATCATTCAGATCGATCGCACTAGCTTGCACTCCATTCAAAGCAGCCAACAGTTGACCATTCTCACCAATCCTGATGAAAGCTGCATTAGCGTTTTGGGTAATACTAAGTTGACCAAAAGTTAGACCACCCGCTAACACCAACAAATCTTCACCTTTTGTGAAATCAGTAATTAGATCGCTGCCTTCACCTGATGTTAAAACAAAGCGATCGCGCCCAATGCCGCCGCTGAGAATATCATTGCCCAAACCCCCAATCAGACAATCGTCGCCTTTACCCCCGTAAATAGTATCGTTGCCCTCCTCGCCGCATAGCTTGTCACTACCGCCGTTGCCAAACATTAAATCATTGCCAGCACCACCGCACAGAGAATCTGGATCGCCGTTAAAGTCGATCGCACTGTCTCCTAAAATAGTATCGTCCCCGTCGTCGGCGCAAATGCTATCACTGCCGCGATCGCCCAACAACAGATCGTTGCCAGTACCCCCCACCAGAACGTCATTGCCCTTGCCGCCATAAACAGTATCATTGCCCTCGTCGCCGCTGAGAGTATCCGCAGCATTTCCCCCGTTCAAAAAGTCGTTGCCCGTACCGCCAAACAGCAAATCGCGTCCATTTGATTCAGGGCTAGACAGGTCAAAACTGCCTCCAAACAAGCAGTCGTTACCCTGAGCACCAACCAGAGTGTCATTGCCCTTGTCACCCCAAATCAAGTCATCGTCTTTGCCGCCGATGGCGACATCATCGCCCTTACCCGCAAACATGAGATCGTCGCCGGCGTGGCCGTTGAGGTAATCATTGCCACCGCTACCCAACAGCAAGTCTCTGTCTGCATTCGGGCCAAGGGGGATATTGCTGGGCCGTCCCCCGTAAATATTGTCGTTGCCTTGTTCGCCCAGCAGAATGTCGTCGCCGTTGAAACCGTTGATAGCGTCGTTGAGATTGCTCGCAGTGAGGAAGTCGTCGCCGTCAGTGCCGTTGAAAGTGCGATCAACAGAATTCGGGCCGGGAATCGAACCGATCGCGGGTAGGGTAATCTGTTCGCAAATGCAATCGCGATCGTCTGGAGTTCCCGTGGGATTCGGAGTCGGAGTTTCCGTCGGAGTCGGAGTCGGAATTTCCGTGGGAGTCGGAGTTCCCGTCGGAGTCGGAATTTCCGTCGGAGTCGGAGTTCCCGTTGGCGTTGGAGTTCCCGTCGGAGTCGGAGTTCCCGTCGGAGTCGGAGTTCCCGTCGGAGTCGGAATTCCCGTCGGAGTCGGAGTTCCCGTCGGAGTCGGAGTTCCCGTCGGAGTCGGAGTTCCCGTCGGAGTCGGAGTCGGAATTTCCGTTGGCGTTGGAGTTCCCGTTGGCGTTGGAGTTCCCGTCGGAGTCAGAGTTCCCGTTGGCGTTGGAGTTCCCGTCGGAGTCAGAGTTCCCGTCGGAGTCGGAGTTCCCGTTGGCGTTGGAATTCCCGTTGGCGTTGGAGTTCCCGTCGGAGTCGGAGTTCCCGTGGGAGTCGGAGTCGGAGTTTCCATAGGAGTCGGCGTCGGAGTTTCCGTAGGAGTCGGCGTCGGAGTTTCCGTAGGATTTGGAGTTTCCGTGGGAGTCGGAGTTTCCGTGGGAGTCGGAGTCGGAGTTCCCGTGGGAGTCGGAGTTTCCGTGGGAGTCGGAGTTTCCGTGGGAGTCGGAGTTGGAGTTGGAGTCGGAGTCGGAGTTGGAGTTTCCGTAGGTGTCGGAGTTGGAGTTGGAGTCGGAGTTTCCGTGGGAGTCGGAGTCGGAGTTTCCGTGGGAGTCGGAGTTGGAGTCGGAGTCGGAGTCGGAGTTGGAGTCGGAGTCGGAGTCGGAGTCGGAGGGTTATTGACAACAATGCTTGCCGTGACGATCGCAGAATCAGCTTTCCCGTCATTAGCTTTGTAGGTAAAAGAGTCTGTCCCTGCAAAACCAGCATTCGGAGTGTAACTGAAGGAACCGTCTTGGTTGAGGACGATCGACCCTGTAGCCGGATTTGTCACCAGAATCGCCGTCAGCGGGTCGTTTTCCGGGTCTGTATCGTTGAATAAGACTCCCAAACCCGTCGTCACATTGAGGGGAGTATCAAAATCAGTGGTATAGCTGTCTGAATTCGCTACAGGCGGGTTATTGACGTTTACAGTCACGGTAGCCGGTTCAGAGCGAACTATTCCGTCGCTGACTGTGTAGGTAAAGGTGTCTGTTCCAGAAAAGCCAGCGTTAGGAATATAAGTGAAAGAACCGTCTTTGTTGAGGGCGATCAACCCTTGAGTCGGGTTGGCGGCCACCGCAGCAGTTAATGTGTCCAAATCTGCGTCGGAGTCGTTGCCTAAAACTCCGGGCACGGCAATGCTGAGGGCTTTTCCCGCACTGGTACTGTAGGTGTCAGCTTGTATGATCGGGGGAAAGTTAGTAACGTTGATATTCACCGTGGCGGGGAGAGTTGCAGCGCCGTCGCTAACGCTGTAGGTGAAGGTATCTATGCCGGAAAAGCCGGCTTTGGGAGTATAAGTGAAGTCGCCACTTTTGTTGAATGCGATCGTACCGTTAGTCGGGGCTGTAACTAAGGCGGCACTCAGCGTGTCCAAATCTGGGTCGAAGTCGTTGCCTAAGACTCCGGGCACGGCAACGCTGAGAACTTTGTCGTGCAAGACGCTGTAGTTGTCAGCTTGTACGATCGGGGGAAAGTTAGTAACGTTGATATTCACCGTGGCGGGGAGAGTTGCAGCGCCGTCGCTAACGCTGTAGGTGA
>NZ_JAUBQR010000200.1:6590-12448 GCF_036701385.1 Microcoleus sp. Pol12B4
AAGTGAAGTCGCCACTTTTGTTGAATGCGATCGTACCGTTAGTCGGGGCTGTAACTAAGGCGGCACTCAGCGTGTCCGAATCTGGGTCGGAGTCGTTGCCTAAGACTCCGGGCACGGCAACGCTGAGAACTTTGTCGTGCAAGACGCTGTAGTTGTCATTGACGGCTACCGGGAAATTATTAACCAAGATGGGGCCGAGAGTAAAAGTGGCACTTGCTTGATCCGTGGCGTCTCCGAAAAATAGGAAGTTTGGCTGGGTGTAGGGATTGAAGGGTAAAGCAGGCTGGCTGGTTGCTGGATTAAATGCCGTGTAGTTGCGTAGCGGCTGATCTGTCAGCAATGCTGTGGTGCCGGCAAACAGGCTGTAAGTGGTGCCTTGAACGACCAGTTTGTAGTCTGTAGGAGTGTTGATGTCAAAAGGTAAAGGTGCATTTTCCCCGCGAGTAAAAAGAGTTGGGGATGCGCCACCGTTTTGAGCAAAAATGCCTCCGTTGACGCCGAGGTTGCGGTTGGTGAAACCGAGTTCAATGCCGTTTTGACCGTCGCTGCTAATGGCAATGATGCTGAAACCGGCGCGATTGTCGCTATTACTGGTTTCCGCCGTAATTGCAACGTTGAAAGAGACGCTATAGCCGTTAGTAAGGTTGAGAGCCGGGAAAGTTGCGTTGACTGGAGTAAATGTTCCTGGCGCAGGAGTAGGGGTGTATTTGTAGTTAGTGTAACCCGCATAGCCTGTAGTGTTATTCGCCGCCGTCACACTAGCAGTATTAATGCCCGTGTTGGGCGAGTACGCACCACCAGGCAGCGAACCAGAACCGGCGGGGAAAGGGAGAGGTAATTGTCCGTAAGCTAATTGAGTACCGGCTGCGGTCCCGATGCCTGGTGTGGTTGCTGATGTTGGTGGTAGTGGTGAATAGTTTGTGCCGTCGTATAGGGTACGGCCGAAGGCAAATTGATAGGCGGCTCTTGTGGCTGGGTCGATCGCCAGCCCAGAGGACACGACCCCTGTTGTATAATCTAGCTGCCAGTCTCCGCCCATAGCGGAACTGCCGATCGGCGATCTAGAAGCAGCAATTTTTGCCTTCGTTAGCTGACTCAGGTGCTGCACGAAGTTAGCGCCCTTTTCGCCCGCCGCTACATCGCACCCGTACAGCAAAATCTCTCCACTCTCTGCCAGCGATCGCGACCAAAGCTGCAATTGCTTGGCATAAGTTTTTAAATTTGTCAAGTTTAGATTGATCGCGCCTAGCTGCAAACTCGCGGGGCGGCCGTGGGAGATGATATGAATGCTTTTTATATGGCTGCGACTCACTAGTGCTGCCGTGATTTGTTCTAGTCCATCCCGCGCCGCATCCAGGGTAATAACTTCTGTCCCCGCTGCGATGCCGTTGCGGAGAGTTTGGGTGTCGGGAAGGGCAGAGTCGAGAAAGGCGATCGACCTTACAACTGAATTAATAAAATTTTGCACAATACACCTCGGGTTAGATGACCGTAGGAAAATTAAGATGTATAGAGCTTAGCAAATTCACACATTAAATGTCATGAATAAAATTAACAATCAAGACTGATATTAACTTTCCGTGAAGCTGCTACAGATTCATCTTGTAGAGGCGCGTTTAGCAAGTCATTCATTTCAAAAAGCGACAATTCCACTACAAAAGTTGACCTTTTAGGGCTCGATAGCTAACAGTTCTTCTGCTACCAATCCTTTCTGAATAGCGAACACTGCTGCTTGAGTGCGATCGCGCACTTCTAACTTTTGCAAAATCGCGTGCACGTGCACCCGTACCGTACCCCGATCACAATATTTGATTAATTTCATGATTGCTTTTTTCCCCGCAACTAAAACTAATATTTCCTGTTCTCGCTTCGTCAGCGGATTTTCCAAAACTTCTGATTTTGACGCAACTTTCACAGGTTCATAATTAGCAAAAACCGCCTGAATTTCCGTAGTTGCAGCCTTATCCTACCACGAAGCACCCGCTGCTACAGATCGAATTGCCAAAACCAAATTTTCCGCCGCAATTCGATTGAGGCAGTATCCCTGACTTCCGGCTGAAATCTACCTTTAAATTAACAATTTTTGTGGGTGAGATGTTAAAATTAAAACTGGTATTTGTGGAAGCAGTTGTTTAATTTGGCGCCACGCTTCAATGCCGCTAATTCCTGCCAAACCGTCATTTAATTGCTTTGCGAGAACTCACGCTGGGAGAAGTCGCAGACAATGTTGAAGACGATCCAACCACTTTAAAAAGTCAATTTTGCAACATTTACCAACGAGTTTCAGTGTCCATCTCGACTTATCATAATTCCTTGCAACTGCTGCTGCGGGACGCGAGGAGTGCTAGCTATATGAATGCCCAATTTTATGCTGTATTAGTCAACGATCCAGACCAATTTTTAACAAAAGCAGAAAGCTTGCACGTTGAAACTTATGAGAAACTCTGTCAACAATTTAAGGGGCAATTTTTGCGGGTCAAGGACACTAATATAGCTAAAGCGATTTCGGAGGTAGCTAAACAGTATCGCATTACTCAAATTGTGATCGGTGAAAGCCAGCAATTCCGCTGGAAGTTGCTGCGGGGTGCTTTGACTCAACAGTTAGTGGGATCGCTCAAACACGTAGATTTGCACATCATCGCTACTGAAAAAAGTCAGTAGTCAGTAGTCAGTAGTCAGTAGTCAGTAGTCAGTAGTCAGTAGTTATTAGTTGTTAGTTGTTAGTTGTTAGTTGTGAGTTGTTAGTTGTTAGTTGTTAGTTGTTAGTCATTTAGCATAAAAACTGCAACTTTTGGAGGATAGCTGAATCTAGCGGGTGGTGGATGCCGCAGAAGCTTTTATCTGTAAAAATAGCACTTGGTAAACCTGATTAAAAGTGCGATCGCTATGGTGGATATTTACATTCTCGACTTGCTAGCTATTGGCATCCTCCTGCTGAGCGTCACCTTGGGTTCCGGATGGATTTCGCGATTCCCTGTATCTTATGCCTTAATTTATCTACTTGTCGGTATCGGATTGGGCCCCTACGGCTCCAAGCTGATTAACTTGCGTCCCGAAGCTGAATTTTTAGAAAGACTTACAGAATTTGTAGTTATTGTTTCTCTGTTTAGTTGTGGCTTAAAAATGAACCGCCCGTTGCAATTTTGGGCTTGGAATTCCACATTGCGGCTGATCGGTTTTTTAATGCCCATTTCTATTTTCGCGGTAGCCGCTGTGGGTCATTGGTGTGTGAAATTAGATTGGGGTCCGGCGATTTTACTAGGAGCAATTCTCGCTCCCACAGATCCAGTTTTAGCCTCAGAAGTTCAGTTGGCTAATCTAGACGATCGCGATGAATTGCGCTTTGGTTTAACATCAGAAGGCGGTTTAAACGATGCTTTAGCTTTTCCCTTTGTTTATTTCGGCATTTATTCGCTAAAAGATAACAACTGGTCGAACTGGTTTTCGCAGTGGGTAGCAGTTGACTTGATTTGGGCGATCGCCGCAGGTATAGTTATGGGCATTTTAGTAGCTAAAGCCGTCACCTGGATCGATCGCCGACTCCAACGCTATCAACCGGCAGATCAATTAATAGAAGATTTCATTGCTCTCAGCACAATTCTGATTACATATTCCCTCACAGAAGTAGTTAACGGCTACGGATTTCTCGCAGTTTTTGTAGCAGGCATTGTCGTGCAGCGGAGTTACCGCAACCCAGAAAAGCCGCTTTCCCAACTGCACTTTACCGAGCGCATAGAAAAGTTAATGGAAGTAGCAACTATTTTACTATTAGGTTCGCTCCTCCGCATAGAACCTATCTTGGCTTATGGAGGCTACTCTCTCTTAGTAGCTGGATTGTTAATTTTTTTAATCCGGCCTGTGGGAGCTTGGATTAGTACGATCGGCAGTCCTTTACATCCCGCCAACCGCTTGCTTTACGGTTGGTTCGGCATTCGTGGTGTCGGTTCTATCTATTATCTTACCTATGCTTTCGGTCACGGTTTGAAAGGCGAAACCGCCGAAAAAATTGCCTGGATCACCTTTACAACCATCGTACTTTCTGTGATTTTACACGGCATTACTTCCACCCCGTTAATGAACTGGTACGAGCGCCGAATCAAACCTAAAGTCCCGGATTTAATTTAATTCAGTAAGGTGCGTGACTTTAATAGTCTTGGACGCAACTGTCACACAACAATCTACTTGTAGGGTGCGTCAGGCGAAGTTCTCTAACGCCGATCGGGAATTTCGGGAGCTGACGCACCTTACTATATAATCTAAAATCGACTTGTAGGGTGCGTCAGGCGAAGCTCTCTAACGACACCGAAAGAAAAGAAGATTATAATTTTTGGGATAACTCTAATATAAACGTTCGCCGAATCAAACATGGATAGATTTCAATTTCAGCTAGCAATGCTGCAACAAGGAGCAGAGGAACTAGAGAAAAAAATAGCTAACTTCACAACAATTCTGATTCAATTAAAAACTGCGGCAATTACCATTTGGGTAGCGTTGATTGGTTGGGTTTTTACAAGCAAAATAGATTCGTTGGTTCCCCTAGGATACGTTATAATTCTTGGTTTCTGGTTTTTAGAAGCTACCTACTGGAGGGTACAACTTTATTATATGCTAAGAGCCAATGGAGTTACCCAATTCTTGAATAATGAAAGCGCTTTAGATGAAAGTTTTCATACTCGCTCAATTCCCGAAGGTCTTGTTCACCCGCTCGGTTCATTAAAAACAGTTAAAATGCCTTCTTTATGGACAGCTATCTGCGCTCCATCACTCTATATTTTTTATACTTTTTTATTTGTTGTTAATTCGATCGTTTGGTTAATAACTCTTAAAACAGCCCTCTAACTGGGTAAGATCCCAATCTGCGAGCGACCGGACAATATCTTCCATCCCAACTAACTAAAAGTGTAAATTGGAGGTTCAATTTGCTTGCTACTCCAAAAAACGGTTGCTTTCTGTATCGTTTGGGTTAAGAGTTCGCCTGTTCTCTGCTCAATACTCTGTTGGTTATTTTCGAATAAGCATAACTGTTTGTGATTAACTTCTACTACGACAGCAACCTCTTATATTCAGGACTTAGGCAACTGGCATACTAAAATCAAGCTGTAGGGTGCGTCATGTGAATTTCTAGAACGATTATTGAGGGTTTAAAAATCTGATGTACCTTACTAATTGTGACTATTGACAATTTTAAAAGGACATGACAATGCAGTCCTTACCCGCAGCTAAACAGGTTTCACCCCAACTAATAAAGCGAGTTCCCGCCACTTCCAATAACAGTCTGCATCGGTAAAACCAATGTCTCTAAACCAGCGCAATTGCGTTTCGACATCTAGCAATTTATTAGATGGATCGTCTGGCGAATCGCTAATACCGATCGCCTCTCGAAATTTATCATGTAAAGCGGGAGTTGCGGACGCTACGTGCTCCAAATTGCCAAAAATTCCTCCGGGCTCCAAAAGCTCGAAAATCTCGGTGTAAAGCGAACGTTTGCGATCGTCTGCTACATGATGAATCGCAAAACTAGAAACAACCGCATCAAACTTGCCCAAATCCGGTAAGGATTCATCAAAATTGTGCTCGATTACGGTGACATTCTGGTCATCAGCAAAGCGAATTCTGGCTTTTTCCAGCATTGTCGGCGAAAAGTCGATCGCCACACATTCAACATTTGGTCGATCGCACTTAAGCAGACCCAACAACCGCCCGTCTCCCGTGCCCACATCCAGAATTCGCTTAACATTTTTTGGCACTTCCTCCAACAAAACCGCTTCACCTTCTGTGCGATGAGGAATTCCATCAGCTTTAGCAAGATACCACAAAGCGTGTTCCGCTGAAGTCCAAAGATTCACTTGACTCATAAA
>NZ_JAUBQR010000201.1:0-12444 GCF_036701385.1 Microcoleus sp. Pol12B4
GTTTCGGTTAAAATTCCAGGGATTTTTTGTCTCTGTTCGGGGAGCGTCCCTGTTCCAAAACTGTCCGAAGTATTGATTAGTCATTAGTCATTAAAGTCGAGGTAATATGGCTACAAAAAGTTTTCAGGAGTTGCGGGTTTATAAATTATCAGAACGACTAGCTGATGAAATTTGGACAACTGTTAACACTTGCGAGCCATTTGCAAAAAATACGATCGGCTAACAAATTGTCCGTTCAGCCGATAGCGTCGGTGCTAACATAGCAGAAGGAGTCGGACGAGGCAGCTATCAAGACAATAAACGTTTTGTCAAGATAGCTAGAGGTTCTTTATATGAAACTCAACACTGGTTGAGACGAGCTTACACTCGAAACCTTTTAACTGTTGAACAAGTCAATATATTCACAGCAATCATTAATGACTTAGCTCCTCAATTAAACTCCTACCTACAATCTATCGGAGCATCCCCTAAAAATCACGATCAATAACTCACAAATAATAACTGAGGGCTAACAACTAACAACTAATGACTAACAACTAATGACTAATGACTAATGACTAATGACTAATGACTAATGACTAATGACTAATGACCAATGACTAAGGAGGTAATATGCGATCGCGAACTGTAAGAGAAGGTTCTGTCGGGTTCTTAATTTTAGTAGGAATCGGTTTATTTGGCGGCTTAGTGCTCTGGCTGCGGGGCGTGCAGCTAGGGAACCGCAGCTACAAATTCGCCGTAGAATTTGGCAGCGCCCAAGGAATGCAAATAGGCACGCCCATCAGGTATCGTGGGGTTGCAGTCGGTAAAATTACCGCCCTCAAACCGGGTTCCAACGGCGTAGACGTGACGCTGGAGATTGCCCCCGGTACTTTAGTGATTCCCAGGGATGTTACGATCGAAGCGAATAAATCGGGTTTAATTGGCGAATCGTCGATCGACATTACCCCCAACTCGATTTTGCCAGAATCCTTACTTACCGCCAATCCCGTTAGTGCCGACTGTCCCCCTGAGATTATCTGCCAAAATTCGCGCTTAAAAGGTCAAGCTGGAGTCACTATCGACGAACTAATTAAATCCACAGTCCGCCTAGCTAATTTCTACACTGACCCTGCGCTGTTCAACAATATTAAATCCCTGGCAGAAAATACAGCTAACACAGCTAAAGGTGCAGCTAAACTCACTCAAGATTTATCGAATTTAACTCAAACTGCCCAAACCGAAATCAAAAATTTAAATCAATCTGTCAGGGGAGACATTGGGACATTGAATCAATCGGTTAAAACCGAAATAGCCAGTTTGAATCAATCATTAAAGGGAGAAGCCAGCAGTTTAAATCAATCATTAAAGGGAGAAGCCAGCAGTTTAAATCAATCGCTAAAAGGGGAAATATCAGGAATTGCCGCTGATGTTTCTAAAGTAGCAGCTACGGCGGACACTTCCACAAAAGCCGTATCTGCCGCTGCGATAAATTCTGCTAATTCAGTAACTCAAGCAGCCAATCAAATTACATTAACAGCCAACCAACTCAATTCTTTAGTAACAACCAACCGCGCCAGTTTAGTCTCAACTCTAAATAACATCAATCAAAGCAGTCAGGAACTGCGGGTAGCTGTCAGCAGTTTGAGCCCGACAATTAATCGAATCAACGAAGGACAATTGCTAAACAATTTAGAAGTTTTATCAGCGAATGCTGCCCAAGCTTCTAGTAATTTGCGAGATTTATCCAGCCAGGTAAACAATCCCGCCACTTTGTTATTATTGCAGCAAACTCTAGATTCTGCACGAGCTACCTTTCAGAACGTGCAGAAAATTACTTCCGACGTGGATGATTTGACGGGAGATCCGGCTTTCCGCAACAATATTCGCAGGTTGTTCAACGGATTAGGAGGCTTGTTGGGTTCGACAGAACAACTGCGACAGCAAGTTAAAGTTACTCAAACATTAGCTCCCCTTTCTGAGAAAGTAAATGCGAGTACGCCTGCCATAAATCAATCAGTAGACCCTGGATTTCCCAGCTTGCAAAAACAGCCAAAATTGCCTGTTATACCTTCTCAAACTGCAAGATCAGCAGAACCACTTGCTCCCGAAAATACTCCTTAAAACAGGGTATCATTGAATAACCGCAATTATTGCAAGATTCGTGACTTCCTCTAGTTAGTAAGGTGCGTAATGCACCCCGATTACAGCTAGTTAGTAGGGTGTGCATTGCACACCCCGCTATTAAAGTTCTTGTGCAAATTCTATTTAAAAAAAACTGTGTGAAGCGAAACCGAGAAAACCAATGACGCAAACATTATCGAAACGGGAAGAAACCAAAAACAAGTATACTATAACTTGGGAAAAATTGCCAGGCGACTTTAAATTAGCCGACGAGCCTGTGGAAAATATCGACCAACCACTTTTAGCCGCGGCCCTGCGAGAAGCCTTGGATCTCGCAGGATTTATCCTAGCTTCAATGCTAGTAGCTTCCAATTTTGGACTGTGTGCCAAAGTTAACGACAAAACAGTAGTAAAAGCACCAGATTGGGTGTACGTTCCCTCGGTATTGCCAGCAGAACCAGGAGAAGTTCGTCGCAGTTATACGCCCAATGCTGAGGGAGAAGTCCCCGCAGTAGTAATGGAATTTTTATCGGATACTGACGGCAGTGAATATTCAAATAAACCGACATATTCTTACGGAAAATGGCGGTTTTATGAGCGAATTTTGCAAGTGCCGATTTATGTAATTTTTGAACCAAAATCGGGAGTTTTGGAAGTGTATAGACTATCGAATTCGGGAGAGTACGAATTGCAAGAACCGGATACTAATCAGCGATTCTGGATAGAATCAATGGGTTTATTTCTGGGGGTTTGGGAAGGTGAAAAATCTCAGAGAACGGGTTATTGGTTGCGCTGGTGGGATGAGAATGGCAATTTGCTGCTGTGGGGTGCGGAACGGGTGGAACAGGAACGCCAGAGGGCCGAAGAGGAACGCCAGCGCGCCGATCGACTAATGGCATACTTGAGGAGTCAGGGTATCGATCCTGATGGCATTTGAAGGTGTGAAAGGTCGATCGACCTTTCGGCCATTAATCCAATCCCATTTTGATTGCACAATCGAGTCAGCAAGGGCGTTTGAGATTAAAAATAACCACAATTAAGGAGCGATCTGCAGGACTGCAACAACATTAGAAGAAAAATTAGATCGGCTTTCTGATGAATTAGCCTCAGCACTAGAAGCGGAACGCCAGCGTGCTCCTGAACTCACATCTTTGCTACCGTGTTACCGAGCTCGGTTTGGCGAATTGCCTGAGAGTAACGGCTAAAAAGTAAGGGTGCGATCGCGCTTCATCGATCTCGCCCGCGTGTTATTGTTACCTAAATGTCCTTGACAAATCTCAGTTTTTGTGATTTGGCTAGGATGGGTCTCAAATTTTAAATGGCGAAGGGCGATCGTTTTGCGATCGAACTTGGGCATTCTAGAGATTAGGTGCTTTGCGAGTGCCTGGAAAACAGCGACACCAAGAGTTAGCAATGGAAAGCACACAAAAAAAATCTAGTGATAGTCGGGTTCATCGGAGCGATCGAATTAAGCAGATTTTTGCGTTAGTATCAATGGTTGGCTTTGGTGGTTCGGCAATTTTTGGTATGGTGAGTCTGTTCGGCAGCGGTTTGAGCAGCCAGCACCAGCAAAAATCTGCTCCGGTAGCAGTTTCTCAGGAATCTTTGCTGGCGGCGCAGGAACGGGGATATGAGACGGTTTTGCAGCGGGAACCGCAGAATCAGACGGCTCTGGAGGGGTTGGCAAATGTGCGGTTGCAGATGAATAATAAGGTGGGGGCGATCGAGCCTTTGGAGAAGTTGGTGAAGCTAAATCCCGGGCGATCGGATTATAAGGTATTGTTGGGGCAGGCGAAGGGGAAGAAGTAGCGGAAAGGGCGATCGGACCATCGGACGATCACGTTTGCCTTAAAGTTAAGGGTCGATCGATTTTTTGGTAGGGGCGATCGATTTGCGATCGAACTTGGGCATTCAAGGGTTAGGTGCTGTGTGAGTGCCGGGAAACTACCAGGGCAAAGGATTGGTGATGGCAAGATAGAAATCCTCCGCTCAAAAATCAAGCCATAAAAACAGAGAGAATCTACATGAAAAATCAACTTTACTCAAAGGAATTCTACAAATCTCTGCTAACTGGTTCGCAGCAATCAGCTAGAGAAATTATCCCTCTATTTATGGAAATGGTTCAGCCTAAGAGCGTTGTTGATGTAGGTTGCGGTACAGGAGGTTGGTTAGCTGTATTTAAAGAACTTGGTATCCAAGACTATTTGGGGATAGATGGCGAATATGTAGATCTCAAAATGCTGCAAATCCCCCAAGAAAATTTTTTAGCATTTGACCTTAAACAACCGTTGCCAATAGACAAAAAATTCGATCTAGTAGTGTCATTGGAAGTAGCTGAACATCTGCCCTTTGAAGTGGCAGAAATGTTCGTTAATTCTCTAACTCGTCTGGGAGAAGTTGTGCTTTTTTCAGCAGCTATACCTTTTCAAGGAGGAGTAAATCATATTAATGAACAGTGGCCAGATTACTGGGTAAATATTTTCCAAAAACAGGGGTACGCAGTTGCAGATTGCTTGAGAAAAAAAATATGGAACAACCCAAAAGTTGAGTTTTGGTACGCTCAAAATATTCTAGTATTCGCTCAGCAATCCTGTCTAGAAAAATATCCTTTACTGGCAAAAGAGGTGAGAGAAACAACTATCGATAGGTTAGCTATAGTACATCCCACTGCTTATAGAAATGTTGCCTCGGCACTTGAACGCGAGCGTCAGCAGAGAATATCTAACAATTATCAAGTTCCATTTGCTTACTCGTGTCAACAAATGGTTGGATTTGAAGGTAAGAACGATCGGAATATTGCGAACTCTCAAACCACAAATCAGATGGATACTCAAAAGCTCGTTCAAGTCAGCAGTCAGTTATCCGAGTCGCCAATGCAAAGTCTTTCGGTTTGCATGATTGTTCAAAACGCTGAGAAAACTTTGGAGCTTGCTCTCGAATCTCTTGATGGTGTTTATGACGAGCTAATAGTTGTTGACGGTGGCAGTACCGACTCCACCTGCGAAATTGCCTTGCGTTATGGAGCCAAAGTTATAAACTCAGCTTGGACAGGCAATTTTTCTGACCAGCGGAACGTGTCTTTGAAAGAAGTTAAGACTGATTGGGTTTTTATTATCGATGCAGATGAATTTATTGACCTGAAAACTCTGGAGTTTTTACGTTATGTAAAAGCTAATGCTACTCAGTTAGATGCCGATCACTTTTTTATTACCAGAAAGTGGATTAGTCCATTCAGTAAAAAATATTACGTTAATAGCGAACCTCATTTTCCCGATTGGCAATGTCGCCTTTATAAATATGACAAAGCTCTTTTTTACAGGGGACAAATTCATTGTGTGATTCATGGGCTAAAACAGCAAGGTATAAGTTATCTGGAACTGGGTGTATATCACTTAGATTTGTTAGTTAAGAGTGAATCTCAAAGACAAGAAAAAGTTCAAATATATATGAAGGATAATCCTAGAGATGGGATGCCTCATTACTATATACCCGACATCACGCAGCTAAGTTTACAAGAATGGAATTATCAAGATTTACTGCCTGAAGTTCCGAAGTTACTAAACGCTATGCCGATGAAATGCAAAGTTTGCGAATCAGATTCATATCATTTTGCCCAGGGTAAAGTTATGGGTAAATATGATGTTGATTATTTTCAATGTTCAAACTGCGGATTTGTTCAAACCGAAGAACCATACTGGCTAGACGAAGCCTATTCTCAACCAATAGCAAGCAGTGATGTTGGCTTAGCATACAGAAATTTGTCATTTTCAAAAATCACCCAAAATTTATTATTTAACTTCTTTAATCATCAAGCAATATTTCTCGACTACGGGGGTGGCTACGGTCTATTTGTCAGGCTGATGAGAGATGCGGGATTTGACTTTTACTGGCTCGACAAGTTTTGTCAAAATATATTTGCTCAAGGATTTGAGATTGACGCAGCCACAAATAACCAATTTGAATTAGTGACGGCATTTGAAGTATTTGAGCATCTGGTTCACCCCACATATGAGCTGGAAGAATTGTTAAAAAAATCCCGAAATATTTTATTGAGCACAGAATTGCTGCCAGAGAGCAATCCTAAACCTAATGAATGGTGGTACTATGTGCTTCACGAAGGTCAGCACGTTTCTCTTTATACAGCTAAATCTCTTTCAATCCTTGCTGCCAAGTTTAATCTCAACTTCTACTCAAATGGTTCCTCTCTTCATTTACTAACAGAAAAAAAATTGCCGGAAGATTTATTTGAGCAATTGGCAAAAGGAGGATTAGCAGCGGTTAATAAGGTGTCGCTTTTACAGAATGACTTCTTAAAAGCTGTTAGCCAAATTACTCATATTCAACAAGAACCAAAGATACAGCCTGCGGAAATAGAAGAGGACGGGGACTCGCAAAGCGGGTTGACAATACTGGTGGACGGTGTATTCTTTCAAATGTACAGAACAGGAATTGCCCGCGTTTGGAGGTCGCTGCTAGAAGAATGGGCGGAAAATGGTTTTGCCAATCATATAATTGTATTGGATCGGGTGGGAACCTCGCCAAAAATTGCGGGAATTAGGTATTGCACCGTGCCTGCTTATGATTACAGTAAAACTGATGCTGACCGGGAAATGTTACAGCAAGTATGTGATGAAACTGGTGCAGACTTATTTATATCCACCTACTACACAACACCTCTATCAACTCCCTCTGTATTCATGGCTTATGACATGATTCCAGAAGTATTACGGGCCAATTTGAATGAACCCATGTGGAGGGAAAAGCATCATGCTATTAGTCATGCTTCTGGATATATTTCAATTTCAAAAAATACAGCGCGGGACTTGACAAAATTTTCCCCAGAAATTCCCCTAGAATCTGTAACGGTAGCTCATTGTGGAGTAGACAATCTTTTCGCGCCAGCGAGTCAAGAAGAAATTAATAGTTTTAAAACAAAGTACGGCATCTCAAAACCCTACTTTATTTCAGTCGGAGGTGGGTCTGATTATAAAAATACTATCTTGTTTTTTCAGGCTTTTGGAAAACTTGCCAGTAAACAAGGATTTGAGATTGTTTGTACAGGGACTGGAATTCTATTAGAAGAAGAGTTGAGAAATTATACTTTGGGAAGTGTTGTGCATAAGCTACACGTCAGCGATGACGAATTGAGATTAGCTTATGCCGGTGCTGTAGCTCTGATTTATCCGTCAAAGTATGAAGGTTTTGGGATGCCTGTGTTAGAGGCAATGTCCTGCGGTTGTCCAGTCATCACTTGTCCCAATGCCTCTATACCTGAAGTTGCGGGGGAAGCAGCTTTATATGTGAATGATGAGGATGTTGAGGGTTTAGCCCATGCACTTTGTGAGGTACAAAAACCGAAAATTCGCAATTCATTGATTGCGGCTGGTTTGCAACGGGCGCAAAATTTTTCTTGGTCAAAAATGGCGCAAACTATGAGCGCTGCATTGATTAATGGGACTCTCTTACCTTTGAATTTGAGAGATATTAATTTGATCGTTTTCCCAGATTGGTCGCAACCAGAAGAGTCTTTGGGTTTAGAATTAGAAGGAGTTGTCAGGGCGATCGCAACTCACCCAGACAAAAGTAACATAACTCTTTTGGTAGACACGAGCAATATTTCTGATGAAGATGCTAATCTCGCTTTATCTAGCGTAGCGATGAACCTTTTAATGGAAGAAGATTTAGATGTTTCCGATGGGCCGGAAATTTCCCTGATTGGACAGTTGAGTAAAATTCAGTGGGAAGCTTTGATACCTCGACTTCACAGTCGGATTGTCTTGGAGAATGAGAACACAGAGGCCATCGCACAAGCTAAATGCGAGAACATTTCCTCCTTTGAACTAGACCGTTTTATACAGGAGACTAACTGATGAATCTAGCGAGTTTCTGTGTATAGCAACTCGCTCCACGCACTACTCATGGGGAGTAGCACCATCAAGGATTTTTGTCAACATATATCTGCCACATTTGCTCGTAAGCTTTTTCCATCTCTCGCGTAAATTGCTTGCCATTCCACAGCGGAGCAGTTTGTCGTGACTGCCGCAATTTCCAAGATATTTGCTGCCGCAAAACAGCATCTTTTCCTAAACGAATCCCCCATTCTACATACTCTTCGTCAGTCCAAGCAATCCCTTCTGAAATACCTGCATTCATCATCATCGTGTAGCTGTTGCGCGCAGCAAACTGCTCTCCAACGCGCGTTACTATCGGAACGCCCATCCACAGCGTTTCCATAGTTGTTGTAGCTCCGTTGTAGGGGTAAGTATCGAGTACCACATCAGCAATGCCCAAATTAGCTCGGTGTTCTGCCTCCGCTCCTGCCATTGGTAAAAATCGCAGCCTGTCGCCCTCCACCCCCTCTGATTCTGCAATTTCGACAAAAAACTTTTTGATTGATTGTTGATCCGCCAAACCTTTAATTAAGAAATAGCTATTCGGTACGGCTTTAATAATTTGCATTTGCAGCCGTGCTGTATTCGGGTGATACTTATATCCCCTCTGAGCGCTAAGATAAATCACAGCATCACTGCCGATGTCTAAACTATCGCGCCGTAAAGTTGGCGCCCCAACTTCAAAACCATCGACTGCTATGTAAGTTTGAGGCAAACGCCAAATTTTTTCCGTATAGTATTCCTGAGCTGATTCTGGTAAAACATAAGGATCGGCAATATAGTAATCAATAGTTGGCACGCTAGACGCATCCCAACCCAGCCAAGTCACTTGAATTGGTGCTGGTTTGATAGCCATAGTTTCACAAGTATCACTCAGCGTCATACTATCGAGATCGACTAAAATATCAATTTCATCTTCGTAAATTTTCTCAGCAGCTTCGTGACTATCTAATCCTAATTTATAAGCTTTATCAACTTTGCTAATGTACCAATCTTCTAACTTGTCGCGGTTCATTTCAGAGCCAAGCAGGTAAGCATTTACTTCAAAGCGAGATGGATCGCGGTACTCAAACACCCACCTGGCCAACCACCCCACAGAATGGCTGCGTAAACAATGAGAAATATATCCAATCTTCAAACGTTTACCAGGAGGATCAACCTGGAGAAGGGGCGATCGTCGCTGGCGACATTTCTCCACTTTCTCCTTTGCATAATTTTCAACATTTAACTGAGCAAGCTGAGCTATTTGACTGCGAATTTGTATATTTTCCCGTGGGAGATCCTGAAAGTATGGCAAAAAAAACACAGAAATAAATAAACGAACAGTTGCAGCCTGAGCCAGGGATGTCGGTTGCTCTTCTATCAAAGACGCTAACAGGGATTTCTGCGTTTCCAAGGCTAAACAAAATTCATCCCAATAGCCACCAGCTCCCATCAAACTGCGTACAAGCAAGAAATTAGCATAAACTTTATTTGCTAAGCCTTCCATAACTGAATAGCACAACTTAGCAGTTTCTATTCCTTTAGAGTGCTCGCTAATATCTTGATAAAAAGAAGACAAAGTACCCAATAATTCTGGATTTAGAGGCTCCACACGCAATGCTAATTCAGTAAATCGTGCTGCCAACTCAACTTGCTTTGCAGAGTAAAAAATCTTATAAACAAATGGTATTAAAATACTAAAAAAAGTTAGGGACTCTTTGACGTAGGCTATACTAGCATCCGTCAACTCAAAGGATGATGGATGGAAAGGAGCCCGGTCTAAAACATTCTTCAACACTTGCATCAATAGCTCAAAGTCTACCCAGTTCGATTCTTCTGATTTTAGTAGCTCAATGACGCCTGTATCTGCCAATTCCTCTCCGGTATATACCTCCAGCATGGTGGACAGCCCGATCGAATGCAGCAGGTTGTTGATATCTGTAGGATTAATTTCCCTGATATGCTGCCGAATTGCCCAAGCCACCGCATAGTCACCCTGATCCCGCTGTCTATCTGCCTCTGTTTGCAGAACCTGTATTAGTTCCTCAGTCCACCGATCTATTTCTTCAGGCTCTCCGTCCGCCACTCCCAACAGCCAAGTAGTCTGAGCTTCTACCTCTTGTCCCTGCAACATCAACATCAACCCTAACTGCCAGTAGTGGGACTTAATGCCAGGTTCGTCTTCAATTGCCTGTTCGTAAAGCTTTGCAGCCTGAACGTAATCTCCTTTAAGCAGAAATTGATCAGTTTTTTGCTGCCAATCAGATCCTAAAGCCGGTAAATCACTAGAAACCATAGATCAATTTGTTCAAAACAGTTTTTATATAAAAAATTAGAGCAGGTAGCACACAGAGTCCTACCCGCCCCCCTTAACAAGCCATGCTGGTTATGTTCAGCAATTACTTAGTAACCAGTACCATGTCTGTTCCACACCTGACTTCAGTCGAACTAGTAAATACAGCGGCAGTAGGAGCACCAAAACCACTCGTCTCACAAAGTACGCTCTGCGTGGTTTTTGCCTCGCCTGCATCAACCAATCCTACTCCCCCTGCATATCCTTTGAGAGTATTAGAAACGGGGGTTGCCAGGGCGCTAGCCGAGCCTGTCGTACCTGTTACAGAGTATTGATAGTTAGTAGTTTGAGTTTTGAGACCCAGACCCAAAACGGCAACATTACTCCCAAAGCTTGGATTCTCTGCGTAGTAAGCCTGCTGACCCTTGTTTATCGAGGCGACATACTGCTTGGCTTCTGATTGCTTGGCTTTGTTAGCTTGGCTGAGGAACGCGGGCAAAGCGATAGCAGAAAGAATACCGATGATGATGATAACAACTAGCAGTTCAATCAGGGTGAAACCTTGATCCTGTCTTCTTTTGTTGATGTGTTGCAGGAACTTGGCTTTAAATTCAGTCTTCATAATTTGTTTCTCCTTGAGGGGGTGGAATGCTCGATTTTTAACTCTTATATGTAACTTACCCAGTTTCCCCGGCTTTGCTATCATCCCGTCCAATTTTTTTTTATGTCTGGTGGCTAACGCTCCAAAAGCACGTACAGAAGGACTTCCAGCCTACTCAACAGTTCCTTGAGTTGATCGAAGGCTGTCTCCAGGGCTGCGGGTTCTAGATTAACAGCAGACTTGGCTCGGCTCTGCAACCACTTTTCCGCTAGCGACACCGCAGACTGCAGCCCATCCCACAGAGGTAACAAGCAAGCTGCGATTCTACTATCGATCGCCACCGGCGCTAGAGTCGGCACAACAATATAACGACTAATCTCAAACGGCTGATCACTGGCAATGCAATTAGTCAAGTTTTCCCTCGCCTCGGAAGTCCTGAGTTGAGGATGCAAATGCACCCGCGCCGACTGCCAGTCAGCCTCCGTCCGTTCCGAAACAGGCACAACAGCCTGAGTGCCGGGATTGCCACACCAGAAATCAAACAGCCGATGCTGGGGATGTAACAGTTCAAACAAATGCAGCCGTTCTTCCACAGAAGTTTCTGGCAGACTCATCGCCAAAAACGCAGGCAAATCATCTGGATCTTTAAACAAATCCATCAACTCCCAACGGCGCCACGCCACCATGCTGATAAACTCTAGATCGGCGGCTCTCAAAAGTGCAAACAGTTCAGGCACGCTACATCCTTTGTCACCCAGCAATAAATAGTTTGACAGAATCCACCCCTCATCGTTTGCGCGATCGGCATTCCAACTAACTGCTTTGAGCCATATTTCATCTTGCAGCGCCTCCATAGTCTCCCGGACTATTTCAATCTCCAACTCGCCTGGAGTTCCATTCATCAATCCCATTGTTTTGAAAGCAGCTTGAGCGCGAAATACTCCCGCTCTACCAATGGAACTGTGCAGGTTAGTCCGAATAATGCCATCAGGTTTGAGAACCGATTTCATTGCCTGCATTCCTGCAACTGCATCGGGCAACAAATAAAGCACTTCGTCAGCATTAATGTAGTCGAACTGCAAACCTAAACTGGGTAATTCTTCTATTTTTATCGCATAAAATTCAGCATTCTCAAAGCCGTGATATTGCAAACGGTGGCGGGCTAACTTAACAGATTCTTCTGATAAATCAATTCCCACAATTTTAGCTCCCGGATTAGCTGTAGCCAAAACTAAGGATTTGTATCCGCTACCGCATCCTGCATCCAGAATAAGTTTGCCTTCAGTATTGATAACTTTCCGATTTCTGAAGTAGTAAGCAGTTACAAGGTTGTTAAGGTAAAGCAACTGATACTCATACTCAGGAGATTTTTCGAGAGGAATTCTGGGAAAAGGGGCATAGTCAAATTGCTGGCGAATTTTGTCTATTAAATCAGATTCTTGATTTTCCATTATGAATTACTCTTGATGCTGTTAAAATGCTGTGGCACTTCCTATTATCAATACTTCGGACAGTTTTGGAACAGGGACGCTCCCCGAACAGAGACAAAAAATCCCTGGAATTTTAACCGAAAC
>NZ_JAUBQR010000202.1:0-12231 GCF_036701385.1 Microcoleus sp. Pol12B4
TTACTACCGATCGCCTAGAATTGTTAAAACTTTTATCTTCCCAAATTGCTATTTCCATTGAGAATGCTCAACTTTACAAAAATTTACAGGAGTTTAATCAAAACTTAGAGCAATTAGTGAGCGATCGTACTCAACAATTATCGAACACCCTAGAGGCTTTAAAAGCCACCCAAACTCAGCTAGTCGAATCTGAAAAAATGGCATCTCTGGGAGGATTAGTTGCTGGTGTTGCCCATGAAATTAATACTCCCATCGGAGTGGGTGTCACTGTTGCTTCAGCTTTGGCAGAAAATACCACCGAATTTGCATCTATTTATAAAAGTGGCAAAATGAAGCGCTCGGATTTAGAAGAATTTGTCGATATTGCTACCCAAAGCAGTAAGGCACTTCTAATTAACCTAGATCGGGCGGCAGCCTTGATTCAAAGCTTTAAGCAAGTAGCAGTCGATCGCTCTAGCGAAGAACGGCGTACTTTCCAGATTAGACCTTATCTTGATGAAATTTTATTACAATTAAAACCAAAGTTGAAAAATAGCCAACATTCGCTTAAAATTAAGGGAGATAGCAAAATTGCTATAGATTCTTATCCAGGAGCCTTGTCCCAAGTTGTGACAAACTTGCTGATCAATTCTCTGATTCATGCCTACGAACCAGGGATTTCTGGGGAACTACTCTTTGCTTGGGAGCAAGAAGGTAATCGGCTAAGGTTTGAATACGCCGATCAAGGTAAAGGTATTCCCCCAGAAAACTTAAGTAAAATTTTTGAGCCATTCTTTACCACTAAGCGTGGTCAAGGTGGCAGTGGGTTAGGGCTACATATTGTTTACAATTTAGTCACTCAAAAACTAAAAGGTGAAATTGAATGTCTAAGTGAGTTGGGAAGAGGAACCAAGTTTATTATTAAATTACCCATGCAAATTGATGCACAAATGTAGAGTTTCAATTCCGAGTTTCTGGCAAAGATAACTAAGTAAGTTCACCTCATTAAAAAAAAATAACGATGACTGAAAAGGTTGCTGTGTAACTCTTCTCTCTTCTGCCTTTTTATTAACAGGTTTTCTAACTTCAAATCTCAACATTAGTAAAAAATAAAGGTCTACAGCAATGAAAAGTGATTTTGACGATTTGTTAAATAAACCATCTGTAGAAACAGTATTCTTTGCCGAAGCAATCGACTCCAATGATGAAATATTTTTTGCAGATGAAATCACAGAAGAAAAGCTGACTGAAAGTTGGAAAATTTTAGTTGTAGATGATGAGGCTCAAGTTCATACAGCTACCCAAATTTCACTAAGGAAGTTTGTCTTTGAAAATAAATCTTTAAGCTTTATTAATGCTTACTCCGCTCGTGAAGCTAAACAGCTAATCCAAGAAAATCCTGATGTTGCCATCATCTTACTTGATGTAATTATGGAAACAGATGATGCTGGCTTAAACTTTGTTAAATATGTCCGAGAAGTTTTAGGCAATCAGTTAGTGCGAATTATTTTACGCACGGGTCAACCCGGACAAGTACCTGAAAAAAACATTATTATCAATTACGATATTAATGACTATAAAACTAAAACTGAATTAACGACATCAAAGCTATACACTACGATGCTAACAGCTTTGAGAAGTTTTTCTCTAAGTCAGAATTTGCAGTCGGAAATAGAGCGTCGCAAACAAGTAGAGAAAGCACTCCGTATCAGTCAAGAAAAAGAATACCAAAAATCTCTTGCCTTAGAACATTTTGTCAAAGAACTGCAAGAAACACAACTTCAGTTAGTTCAAAGTGAAAAAATGTCTAGTCTCGGTCAATTAGTTGCAGGTGTCGCTCATGAAATCAACAATCCGGTTAACTTTATTTACGGCAATCTCTCCCACGCCAACGACTATATTAAAGAACTCATTAATATGTTGAATCTTTACCAACGGTATTACCCGCAACCAGAAGCAGAAATTGTCCATGAAATAGAAGATGGAGAGTTACCATTTATCATAGATGATTTACCAAAATTGCTTTCTTCCATGCAGTTAGGGATCGAACGCATTCGCACTATTGTTCACTCTCTACGCAATTTTTCGCGGTTGGATGAAACTGAAATTAAATCAGTAGATATCCACGAAGGCATGAATAGCACTTTGCTGATTTTACAGCACCGACTAAAGGCTAAGTCTGAGCGACCTGCTATTAATGTGATAAAAGACTATGGTGCATTGCCGCTTGTGAACTGTTATGCCGGTCAGCTCAATCAGGTGTTTATGAACCTTTTAGCGAATGCTATAGATGCTTTAGAAGAGCGGCTAAGTAGAGAAGATGGTGCAGTTTTTAAACCCCAGATTTTGATTCGTACTGAAGTGGTACCCGGCAATTCGCATGACAACATTAGCTCGGCTTCCCACATCCTGGTAACAATTTCTGATAATGGTGTGGGCATGACAGAGAAAGTTCGTGCTAAACTTTTCACTCCCTTTTTTACTACTAAGCCCATAGGAAAAGGTACAGGAATGGGATTGTCCATCAGCAGAAAAATTTTGATAGAAAAACACTGCGGTCAATTGGAGTGTATTTCTATCCCAGAGCAGGGAACCCAGTTTATTATTGATCTGCCGATTATCTGTACATCCACTAAGCTCGCCACCGTAGCGAATGCCTAGAAAACTTATCTGGCTGAATTGATCGTATATCGGTTTTCAGTTGCATGAGAATAAGGTAATTGCCAATTCCTCATTAATGGGAATTCTGACATAATTTTTTCCCACATCAAGTCCCCACCGCACAAAACGGGGGGGACTTGATGCAATACGGTTCATTTAGTGCTAAAACTTTTGAACCACTTTGGATTATTCTTAATCAATGGAAGGGCTATTTTATGTGACAGATTGCTGGAAAGTTGACCGAAGTTTTAGTCCTAATTTAAGTAAAATTATGAGCTAAAATTATGAGTACAAACTATAGGAAAAGACTTGACGGAAAAAATACAATATGAAGACATTATTTTACTCACTTCAAAGAAAAAGCTTGGCTACTCTAAATCCGAACAAAGGCTCAGATACTCCGTTGGATGGATTATTAATTCACCGTTCCTAAAGTTGTCGATATTCCAATTCCATATCAAAATCAAAGAAATTATTTTGGTTTTATGCGATCGCCGGCGTGGCTTAGTGATACCCTAATTCAGAAACGACTTTTTTTGTAATATCATCGACGCGATCAACGATTTTCGCTTTGCTGGAAATGCCGCCAAACTTCATGATGACAGACGTACCAAAAATACAGAGCTAAATTCACAAGACCTAATAATTTAGTGCCATCTTCTAAAATCGCGTGTAGTCCTTGATTTGGAGTGTTTAAAATATCCTCCAACCGCGAGATAGCAAACAAGATGAATGCTGCAACTAATGGCAGGTAAGGAGTAGTTTTGATGTATCGCCAAAACTTAACTAGGTAAAGGAAAACAGCACTACCATAACACAAGTAAATTAATTTCTTAGATATTCCCAACCGAGACATAATCAAAGTCATCCGAAACCTGTCATCCAGGTAAAAGACTCCCAGGAGTAAAGCACTAAAAAATAAGAATATCGCCGCTCGACTCTGCGGCTCTTTTTGGCGCAACACTCCAAAAGTAAATGCACAAATTGCGACTGAGAGGCACCCGATAACTTCGGAAACTCCGGTTAGAATTCCTTCGTAAGGGAGCCAGAAATTAAAAGGATCGCTAAATAGGCGTTCAACTCCGCGTCCCTTGTTGTTGAATTTGGCATATACGCTCAGCCCGCCCAAAATCACAATAGTTAGAATGTTAAAAAAAGCTAAAAGCGGTACACCAAAAAAGTGTTTCTTGAAAACTTTTAAAGAATTTGATAACTTGGGGATTTTATCGAATAAAGGCAGATGCTTCATAAAAAATGTCTCTAAGAAATAGAGTTCGTTAATTATTAACTGGTAGCCAAACCACAAAGGTAGTGCCACGATCCGTTGGATATAATAAATTAGTTTCTGCAAAGGGTAGCCATTCAGGATTGACTGGGGAAAATACTTCTATTTCTCCTTGCATTTGGCGGACTAAATCGCGGGCGATCGCCAAACCCAATCCTGTGCCGGGAATTTCGGTCTGCGCTTTTTCTCCCCGGTAGTGCCGCTCAAATAAATGCTCTAAATCCTGGGGAGGAATGCCGGAACCTGTGTCGCTGACGGCAACTGCTATGGCAGGCAATTGGCTGTATCCTGCCCGATCGCCATCGGCTGCTTTGTACCTTACTTTAATATAAATTTGGTGGCCGGCAGGGGTATATTTCAAAGCATTGTCAATTAAATTGCTCAAAACTTCGCGCAAAGCTCGATCGTTCGCTGAGACTGGTGGCAAATCCGCCTCCATGTCGGCTACCAATTTCAGATTCCTTTCAGATGCGATCGCCTCGGCGGAAGTTAACAGCGGTTTTAAGACTTCTGTAACAAAACAGGATTCCTCCAAATTGGCCACAGGTGACAGCGACAGAGGAGAATGCCGGATTGATTCCACATTGGAGGTTGTTGTTTCGGAAGTACCCGATCGCAGTTTTAGATGTGCTTCGCCGGTGTCAACAGTTCGATCGAACTGGCCGAGCAACTCTTGCAGCCGATCGCTCTCTCGGACAATACTAAAAGCCACATTGCGGTTTTTGTCTTCCGGTACCAGCCGCCGCGCTAACAACTTGCCAAAAGTTCGCAACGCTGTCAGCGGACTTTTGAACTGGTGCAGCAAATTGTGCATCGTGTCGTAAACCTGAGCCTGGATTTGCCGGGCCGAACCCAATTCCTGCTGCATCCACTGCGATCGCTGGTCTAAAATGCAGGCTAGGGCTAAGGTGCGAGCAATTTGTTGTATTTGAGCCTCCTCTCGCTCGTTCCAAGGCCTGTCTTGCCGACCGCTGACTAGGAGTCCCATTACAGCTCCCTCGTGTATCAGAGGTGTCACTATCTGCATCCGCTGCTGCCACAAATTCTCCGGGCCTTGGCACTGATGGGAACTGCGCTCCTTACCCGGAAGTCGATCGGGTGCGATCGCCCCTACCGTTGATTCTTCCACAGGCCGAACAGGCGGCGCCAGCAGTCGCGGTACCGGTTTCACTGTCGAGCTTTCGGAAGATTGCAACCTCAACCCCTGATTTTCTTCCGATTCGGCTGAGGTTTCTGGGTAAACTGCGATCGGCACCAACTTTGCTTCGCTGCCTTCTACCAGCTCTTGTGTTAGGTATACCGCGCTGAATGTCGCGCCCAAACTAACGGCGATGGCCACCTGCGAGCGGCAAAGTTTGACAAATTCTGAACTGGCTGGCATTAACATGAGCGCCACATTAAGATATCTAACGGAATTCTAAGTAAATTACAAATGATGTGCCGCCGATTACTGATGAGAGACTTCTAGATTTCAGATTTATTCCCTTTGATAGAAGGCAGCTATGTTGAAGGCATGGGGCTTTCATGAACCAAAATTACCCCGCCTCCCCCTCAGCGCAGCTTCCACCGATCCCCAAGCTTGGCTTTTGGCGGAACTTGCGGCCCACAATACCACAACCGCTACACTTTTGTCGATCGGCACGAATGTTAAGATTATGTCGATATATTAAAAACAGTTGAAATTTTGAGCTAGAACGGATATACTGGCCTCGGATTTGGTAGCTATCATTACAACCTGTCTGCTCATACTGTCTGCTCACAGAGGAGGTAAAGAAATTGGCCAGGAGACGCAAACGCAAGAGTCGCCGCCGACAAGAAGGACGCAGAATTTTAGAGTGTGTGCCTCAATATAGCATCGAGAGCGGCGAAGATAAACCCGTAACAGCGGCTCGCAAGTTCATCCATGCAGAAGGCATTGCTCCCCCAGCTTTGCTGTTAGTCAAGCGTAACGAGCATACCACTGACAGATACTTCTGGGCTGAAAAAGGTTTATTTGGAGCCCAATACGTAGAAGAGAACCATTTCTTGTTTCCCAGCTTAAAGGTGATGTTGGAAGCTACCACAGAAAAAATTCCTGTGGTGTCAGCGGCCCGCGCATAGCTCAAAATGTTTAGCTCAAAACATTGACAGCAATGTTTTTCTAAGTCTTTTAACAAAAGCGCGAGAGTTCTCATTGTCTGGAGAGTGCCAACTGAAATTTCTGCGAAAAGTCCTTACGAATTAGGGTATAAGGAGCCATCGCAACAGGCTTGATCGCAGCCCAAGGGCGATCGCCACAATTGGCACTTTCACGATAATGGTTTTTTTTAGATTGACTGTTTTGTCGATAGAACAAGTGGATCAAAAAAACAGCCACTGGTTTATCAACGAGAGAGCCGCTCTTAAGTCATCGGTTTGTCAGCTCGAAGTCCAACTACGGCATCTAGCATATCAAAAAACGTTCCGCGTCAAACTTTTAATCGAGCGGTTTCAAATCTAAAGCTTTTTGCATGGCTGCTAGTTCATCGCGGTGAGCTCTGACAGTAACAAAGCTCTTGGTTTGGCTTCCAGACTCAGCAACTGATTCGAGTTTGAGGGAGACTTGCTCAGAGCGTCCAGCTTTTTTCCAGTAAAATACCCCCGCCAGCGGGGACAGCAGTACCAAACCTAGGAAAATTTGACCCTGTTGGGGAACTAGCATTCCCAAAACCAGCCCCAAGCACAGAGCGCCGCCTGCACTCAGCAGAGTTAAAAAAATAGCTAGAAACCAACTCGGCCGCACAAAACCCTCAAACGTGACTTTATAGTTGGGGGCATCGACGGCTGCAACTCGGTAAGCTCTATCGGCAAAATACTGTTGTAAGTCGGCTAACAGTGACTCTTGGGCGCTCTCGGAAGCCAGCTTGACTTGTTCGATTCGATCTTTGACTGAAGCCTTGATGAAGAAAAACAAGCCAACAGCCAGCAGTAGCGTTAGCAAAAATGTTGAAGGAAGAACAGCAGTATCCATCGGTAGAAGTTTGTGTAATTGAAATTCTCTACTATTACTTTACAGAACTTGACATACGAAAGCGATCGAGGACTTACGCAGACACTTTGTTATCAAAATTCGCCGAAAGCGTTGTAACAAGGTGTTTTGCTCTCCATCACCAAATTCCCATATCTCCCCATCGTCGCTAATTCTCAAGTGAGAATGCGTAAGTCCTGACGTAGTGTAGCTGCTTTAATCGCTGTGCGGCGGGCGATCGAGCAAAGCGAAGGCAAGGAAGGCAAATCGCTTTGCAAGTAGCGCCAGCATCTCCAGGGTTTAGGCATCCGATTCCAACTCGGCTAACCTGTGTGACCAGTTTCTAAGGCGCGGGGCCGACGCCCTGACGCGCCGTTTCCCTGACCTATGTACTCGTGCCAGAGACGAGCGAGGTCTTGAGCTTGGTGCCGCCACTCAGGGAGGATTTGATACATCCGGCGGGGGCGGCCGCGTCCTTCTACTTTTTTCCAGTAACCCGTGATTACGGCTTCATCTTCTAGGAATTTTAGAGCGCTGTAGAGAACGGTATCAGAAAGTCGGTAGATGGGGAATTCCCTCTCTAGTTGGCCAATCAGTTCTGTACCGTAGGAATCTCCGCGCAATAACACGGAGAGAATGTAGCACACAGCTAATTCCTTGTTTAGATAAACAGGAGGGGGGTCTTGAAAAAATTGATATATATGTTCAAACTTCATCTGTCTTGTCCGCTGGAAACTCTCGTGATACCGTCAGGTTAACGGGAGAGGAAAGCGGGGCGGGGGATGCCGCTTCCTAATGATTAAGTGGGACATTGGGGAAACAGAGGTGCAGTATTTCCCCAGTGAATGTAGATGGCCGCAAAGGCTTGTCCTGCACTTCGGTAATCTTTGCCTGCCCCTTGGTTGAGGAGGACTGCCGTAACTAGCGCTATTTTTTCCTCTTCCAATCTATCGCAGCGACTATTGTCAAGTGTGCGATCGCCTGCAAGAGTTGGCAGTTACTTTGGGAGTTAGTGTTTTAACTGAATTTGCAGTTAATGTTTGCGATCTAGCTTGGCTTTAAACCGAACTCAGGCCTAACATAGCCCGCAGTGTAAAAGTTAGAAAGACAAAAGTCGCTACAATCGAACTAATCAGGGCGATCGCAGTTGCCGGTCGATCGAGCAGGGGTTTGAGTCGCTCGAACAGGAAAAAGAAAATTCCCAGACATATCGTGATGAAAAAGCGCGGGTAGCGAGAGACGTTATTAATAAAATCTTGCATGAGCTTGGTGGGGTAAAGTGTCACAGCACAATCTTTGACTGGTAACACTTGTGAGCGAGTTAGACAATTTTGGCACAGCCGGAGCTAAATCTGCCAATCGGGCGATCGGGCATTTTTGCCGGCGAGGCTGACATATATAATTCTAACGAAAACTTTTCGCCGATGGCTCCGGCACTCTCTGTTTAATGCCACGCGACCTCCGGTAAGAACTTCAGAAGTATTTCTATTGAGTTCTACTTGTGATAAATATTATAGGGCCGTTATTTCTAGATAAATGTCTGCTGCCGCACCTTCTTTCGTCTTGCCACGTCCCTTTCTGAAATGGGCAGGAGGTAAAACTAGGTTGATTGGACAATATCAACCTTATTTTCCTAAAAAGTTCACAACTTACTACGAGCCTTTTTTGGGTGGCGGAGCTGTGTTTTTTTACTTAGCACAGCAGAACCCAGGTTTGCAAGCTGTTTTAACAGATATTAATCCTGAGTTGATTAATGCTTATCGCTGTGTCAGGGATAAAGTTGAGGAGCTGATTCTACTTTTAGAGCAGCATCAGTTAGAACATACCAAGGACAATAAAAATTATTATTACTGGGTGCGATCGCGCTCCTACAAAACCGATACAGAACAAGCAGCACGCCTAATTTACCTAAATAAAACTTGTTACAACGGCCTCTACAGAGAAAACTCAAAAGGTGAATTTAATGTTCCCATAGGTCGATACAAAAATCCTAACATTTGTCAAGCAGATTTACTGCGATCGGTCTCATCTTTACTCGCGCCCGTTCAAATTGAAGTCAGAAAATTCGAGGAAATTTTGGATTTTGCTACTAGCAGCGAAGACTTTGTTTATTTTGATCCGCCTTATTATCCAATCAGTGCCACTAGTAACTTTACTACTTACAGCCGGGATAATTTCAAAGAATCGGAACAGCTTAAACTGAGAGATATTTTTGCAGAAGTTGCAGAACGCGGCGTGAAAGTTATGCTGTCTAATTCTAACTGCGATTTTATCGCTCAAATCTACAGCGATAGTGAAGTTTTCAAAAGACATCCTCTGCCCAAATTAATTGATATATCTGCGTCGCGTGGAATTAATTCTAATAGTGACAAGCGCGGAAAAATCAAGGAATTATTAATAACTTCATTTTAGATTACACTTAAGCAAACTCTCTACCTAAGCATATTATGTATGAGCAACCCGTGATTGCCCCGCAGGCGGCAAAGTTGCGTAATTCCTGTTACAAATATTTGTTAGCCCAGGCAATAAAACCTTCGAGCTTGTGAACTGCCAACAAATTTTGATTGTCAGGAATTTGTTTTTTAAACCAGTCGATCGAACCTTGCCTCATACCGTCACCACCCACTATAACAATAGTTGGCACCAGATAACAATTTTTAATATTTAAATTGAGGTAAGGATACTTCTCGTCTACTGAACCTTTGTCTTCTTGCCACTTGCACTCAACAATTAGACCCCGAGGAAAAGAAGCGGAATTAACAATGTAAAAATCGACATTTATTTCAGTTTCATAGATGCTAGACCCGATATAAACCTGTTTAGCATATCGCTTGGGATTTTCAGTAGAGATTAAGAGCCAATCTCGCTTGCGCTTTTTCGGCAACTGGGGGCATATTTCAAGATATCCGTGGCCTCTCAACGTACCTTCTACAGTTGTTTCTAAAACAAAACCAGTTTTATTGGCTCTACAACCCCTATTCATTTTGTTGGCTCCTGAATATAATCTGAATTAAGCCGATCGCACTTGAATCATCCCTCGGTCGAAAACCCGTTTGTCAGTACCGATAGAACTGACAAATATCCGGTCTTTATAGACATCAAACGTCGCAAAACTCAGGCGGCTAGCAGAATACTCCGTCCACTCAGAGCGCCCCACGGGACGAGTGCCCGCGCCGGCACCGCAAATTAAATAAGTTGTACCGTTAATCGATCGAGTACGTTCGTAATTGTGCTCGTGTCCGTTGATATAAAGCTGCACGCCGTACTTTTGAAACAACGGCGTCAAAGTCTTAATAAAAGGTTGATTCGATCCGTAGATGCCAGAGGAATAAATCGGGTGGTGGCCAAACACAACTTTCCAAGGTGCCGTGCTCTGACTCAACTCTTTTTCCAGCCAAGCAAGCTGATTTTCCCAGTCAGCATTGTGATTGGTATCTAAAGCAAAAAACTGTACCGGATCGCGCCGAAAAGTATAGTAGCGACCTTGCATATTAAAACCCGCATATTTAACTTGCTGGTCGCCGTTACCAGTGCGGATGTCGTGATTTCCCAGACAAGCAAAAAATTTTACGTTTTGCTGCAATAACGGCTGATAAGGCTTCTCGAAAACAGCATTAATTTTTTCAAATTCGCCGTTATTGTAGATATTGTCGCCGGCGAGAACAGTAACATTAAAAGGGTTTTCCCGGTGATATTGCGCCATCGCCTCAGCCACAGCATACTGACCTTCAGCGCCGGTACCGGTGTCGGCTACCGAAATAAAGCGTAAAATAGGCGGTGAGGCCGGCAAAGGAACGATCGTCCTTTCTGCCTCAACGTTAGAAGCCACAGCAGAATCGGTGTCTGTACCCCAGGAAGTCCGAAGCTGAAACATTTTCCAGACTCCGGCAAAACCTAAGCTGCTGAGACTGCCTAAAATTAGAAAGTGACGGCGTTTGATACTCATTTTGATTCAGTTACAACTAATGAAATGATAAATTAAGGTTGAGATGGCTCAACTAAAAATTTATCGCTTTTAGATATATTTGCAACGCCCCAAGGCAGAGAAAATGTCAGAAGAACAACTAAACCAGTCAACTCCAGAACCCTCTCAATCTCCGACACCGGAGGTTGACTCGCCTGCAAAGTCTGCCCCCACTGGCAGCAAAACTCAAAATGCCAGCAGCGCGGTTCCCAAAAATCAGAGAATTAAAGCTTTGATTGCCTCGATAGGGAATTTGGGAAAAAAAGGGAAAAAATTAGCAGCAGAACCGCCGTTGCAGGTCCAAAAGCCGATCGCGCCCACCGCTTCTGAGTCAGCAACAGTAACTCCTCCCACTGTTGCTGCGGAAGTTAACAGTGTGCCTCTAAAAGTTGCTGTAAAAGTTGATAAAAAGCCTGTATCCCAACGCACGGAAGGGAGTTTTTTAGAGAAAGTCGTTGTACTTTGGCAAAGTATTGTGCGGCTAGTGCGATCGCTACTGCCACCATCTGCCAATGAGAAGCTCTCCGATCCAATTTTAAACGCCGCATTAGCCGCAATTCTGATCGTTGCAGTGGGTTTAACTTTCAACAGTTTCTCGGCAAAACCGCCGGACAAAGTAGCAAAAGTTCTTCTCCCAGCAGCGCAGCAGTCGCCACCAACCTTTGGCGATTTTGTGGAGCCGGGAACGCCGAAATCGCCAGAGGCGATCGTACCGTCTGAGCCAATCTCTGCTAAATTCAAAAGCAAGTTGCCCGATTTAGTGGCGCCGGAAAAACCGGAACCCGTAGAAATTATCCCACCACCACCGCTGACGCCCGAACAGTCACTGATTGCTGGGATTCAAAATCAAGTTACTGACATTAAGAATCGACTGGGCGGCGGTTTAGTTGAGTCTGTTCAAGCTAATTTTTCCAGCAGCATTTTGACAGTAAAAGTCGCTGAAGATTGGTACAAACTCAGCGAAGTTGAGCAAAATCAACTAGCAACGAAGATGTGGAAGGAGGCTAACTCACTCGATTTCAGCAAGCTAGAAATTGCGAATAGGGAAGGCAAGTTAATAGCTAGAAGTCCGGTTGTTGGTTCGGAAATGATTATTTTAGAGAGAGGGATTAATTAGAATTTAAAGAGTCTGTATCTGTACACCATCTTACCAGCCGTAAAGTCCAGGACGCATAACATAATTATGTACCGTACTTCCTGCGTACCTTACGGCTGTTGATTTTTTGGAGGAATCTCGAACTTTTAAAAGTTCCGAGAGAATGCTATAGCAAAACCATTTGATTTGTAAACAATGGGTTCAATCATCACAAACGTTTCAGGTCGTTCTACATTCACGACTCCAATAGACTTGCTATA
>NZ_JAUBQR010000203.1:0-12193 GCF_036701385.1 Microcoleus sp. Pol12B4
GCAGAAGCTGAGGATGAATATATCTATCTTTGGGTAGAAGACAACGGCATTGGTATTGACGAAAAATTTCATGGTAGGATTTTTGGATTGTTCGATCGCCTGCACGGTCAAGAAGTGTATCCAGGGACCGGAATTGGGTTGGCGATAGCGAACAAAGGAGTCGATCGGATGGGTGGTGCGATTGGGCTGAAATCGACTTTGGGCATGGGTACTTGCTTCTGGGTAAAATTACGCAAGTGCAAGAGTTGAGGAAGCTGTGCACGGGATTTAAAAGATGAGGTTCTAGACAAGAGGGTTTTAACAGCAATATTCTGCTATAGCTCAAAGAATCAATCAACCCGCTTGTTCACACCCGAAGACAGAATAAACAATTAGTATAATGATAGTTAAGTCATCTCTTGTACCTTTCCCGCCTGAGCTGGCTTTCTAATGTGTTTTACAACAACTTAGTTAATTAATTTGCTTGTGGGTACGCCCCTAAAAAGCTGGTTGAGGATATTACAAGCTGTAAGATAAATAAAATACAAGCAAATACAATAAAATTATTGCAAGTCTAATTAACCCACCAAGTACATATTCAAATTGTCGAGATTGCTTAAGAACATATTATTAGATTTAAGAATGTTCGCGCCCCTATAAAAACTAAAAGGCTAATGCTGTCTATTCTGTTAATCGACGACAACCCGAACGATCGCCTGATGATTGAGCGAGAACTGAGGAAAAATTTTTTGGATTTAGAAATTAAATCGGTTATTGATATCCAAACTCTCGAACAAATCCTGGCAGTCGGAGGTTTTGATATAGTAATTACCGACTACCAACTGCACTGGAGCGACGGATTAACTATTCTCCAAAAAGTTCACAGCCGCTACCCAAATTGTTCGGTAATTATGTGTACTGACAGCGGCAGCGAACAAGTGGCAGTCGAAGCTATGAAAGCTGGCTTAAGCGATTACGTGTTCAAAGGGCGGTACTTAAAGCGGCTGGCGGGGGCCGTGGGCGAAAGCTTGAAAAAACAGCAGTTGCGGGAGAACTACGCGAAAACGTCGGCGCAGTTGGCAATTTCGGAGGAAAGGCTGAGATTGGCGATCGAAGCCTCGAAAATGGGAACTTGGGATTGGAATGTATTAACTGGCGAGGTCGTTTGGTCGGAGGGACACGAACTGTTATTCGGGTTGGAAAAAGGCAGTTTTCCGGGAACTTATGAAGCGTATTTTGCCTGCATTCATCCGGATGACCAAGCCTCGATCGCCGGCGCTGTTGCCTTTGCTTTAGAAAACAAAATAGAATACAAGTACGAATTTAGAGTTTTTTGGCCCGACGGCAGCTTGCACTGGATATCGGGTAGGGGCAAGTTTTTTGATGATGATACGGGTAAATCGGTGCGATCGATCGGCGTGGTTTGGGATATTACGGATCGCAAGTTATCGGAAGCGAGGGTGCAAGAAAGCGAGGAAAATTTGCGCTTTGCTCTAGAAGCAGCTAACACGATCGCTTTTACCTGGGATGTGGCATCGGGGGAAGTCCGCCGTTCCTCCAATGCCGAAACACAGATGGGTTTGGGCCCAGATAGCACCTTTGGTACTTTTGAGCAAAAAAAGAATGCGGTGCATCCGGAAGACCGCGAAAGGTTTTTGGCAGATGTGGAGGCCGCATTCAGGGGCACGGGAGTTTACGAGTCGGAATACCGCAAAGTGCGACCCGACGGCTCAGTGATTTGGCTTCACGACAAAGGGCGAGTGGTTTTTGACGCATCCGGCACACCCCTTCGGCTGTCCGGCGTGGCGATCGACATTACAGATCGCAAACAGTTAGAATACGACCGCTGGCGCGCGTTGGCCCGCGAGCAGTCGTATTTGCGCCGCCTGCAAAAGTTAACCTCCGCGTCAGTAGCTATTAACTCCACGCTGTCTGTGGCAGAAATACTTCAGTTAGCAGCCGATAGCGCCCGCCAAATTCTCGAAGTCCACCAGGTAGCGGTCAACCTCGACCCTGCCGCCACCTGGGATGCGGGAATTAGCAAGTTTTCCATGTCAGAAAAGTACGCCGCGTGGCAAGATTACTGCGAAGAGCCAGACGGTACGGGCATTTACCAGCAAGTTTGCCAGCACCAACAGGCGATGCGAATGACTCAAAACGAGTTAGAGGCTCACCCGGCATGGCGGGAGTTCGGCAAGGCTGCGGGGAAGCACCCGCCAATGCGGGGCTGGCTGGCTGTACCGCTGACGACTCGGGACGGCAGAAATCTGGGATTGATTCAGTTGTCGGACAAGTATGAGGGGGAGTTTGCCGAAGATGATGAAACTATTTTAATGCAGTTGGCTCAGGCGGTATCGGGGGCGATCGACAATGCCCGACTTTACGAGGAATCTCAGCAGGCCAATCGCATGAAAGATGAGTTTTTGGCAACTCTTTCTCATGAGCTGCGATCGCCCTTAAACGCGATTTTGGGCTGGGCGCAACTGCTGCAGCAACGCAGTTTGAGTCCGGCTGCTACGGGGCGGGCTTTAGAAACGATCGAGCGAAATGCTAAATTGCAAACTCAATTGATTGATGATTTGCTGGATATTTCGCGAATTATTCGCGGCAAGTTGACGTTGAATCCTTGTGCGGTAAATTTGATTTCGACGGTGGAAGCAGCGGTGAATACGGTACGGTTGGCTGCCGATGCTAAGTCGATCGATTTGCGGTTTGCAATAGGAGATTTGGGTTTAGAGACTGGTGAATTTTCCAAGCTTGGGAAGGTTTCTGGCAATCCTGAATCTGACTTAAATCCGAGATTTTGGGTATCAGGAGACCCTGGCCGCTTGCAGCAAGTAATTTGGAATTTGCTGACGAATGCGATTAAGTTTACGCCGCGCGGGGGGCGAGTTGAAATCCGGCTTTCGAGAGTTGATTCGGAGGTTGAGCTGGCTGTTAGCGACACGGGGATTGGGGTTGCACCGAATTTTTTGCCTTACGTATTTGACTCTTTCCGCCAAGCGGATGCTACGATTACTCGAAATTATAGCGGTTTGGGGCTGGGTCTGGCGATCGTGCGGCAGTTGGTGGAACTCCACGGTGGCACGGTTTGGGCTCAAAGTCCGGGACTGGATATGGGATCGACTTTTACTGTCCGTCTCCCTTCAATGCAGGTAAATTCGATCGCCGACGAGGAAGCGCAGGTTTTGGCTGGCGCTGGTAATTTACTGGGAGTTAAGGTTTTGCTGGTTGATGACGAGGTTGATTCGCGGGAATTTATGAGGTTTGTCTTGGCCGATTCCGGGGCTCATGTCAAGGTTGCATCGTCTGCTGCTGAGGCGTTTGAGGTAGCTTTGCAGTTTAGTCCGGATGTTTTGGTCAGCGATATCGGAATGCCGCAGGAAGACGGATATTCGCTGCTACGAAGGCTGCGTTCTTGGAACACTCAGACAGGGAAATTTTGGGCGATCGCTTTGACGGCTTATGCTAGGGATGAAGACCGGGATCGTGCTTTCGCTGCCGGTTTTGACCGACATCTGCCTAAACCTGTGCAACCCGATGTTTTGGTAGAGACTATAGTCCAGTTGAGGCAGTAAGGGCTAAAAACTTAAAAAATTCTATTAATAATGGGGAATTGGTAATTAGGAATTGTGTTGTTAGTGACGACTTTAATCCTCGTAAAACTCGCTCGTACTTGCCTTCCTCACTATCAATCTATAATGCTAACTTTACCGGATACAACCTGATTAAGCCGACTGGATATCGACGGAATCGCTCAACTGAGAAATATAAAAATTTGTATTTTTCAAACTATTCCTCTTCTGCTTGCGGGGCTTTGCTTCTAGCCAGCCTAAAATATGCAATTTCTATGCCGATTAGGCGAGGGGTTTGTGTTAATATGCTAAAATATCCAACAACCACGCGGTAATTAGGTGGACAAACTTCAGACAGATATAGAGGCAATTTACTCTCAAATAGAGGAATTGCGACTGGAACGCCAGCAGCTTACTATTGCCGATGCTGTCCCAGCCGGTGATTCGCCCCAAGCGATCGCCGATGCTTATCGGCGTCACGCGAGGGAAACAGCACAAGTGTCGGCAGAAGTCAAGGGTATAGATGACGCGATCGCGGCTCTGTCTGCTCAACTGAGTCAGAAACAGCAGCAAGCGGTAAAATTGCAAAGAATTACTCCGATGGAGCAGCAAGTTGAAGAAGGAAGAGCGCTCGCTCACGGACACGCGGAACGGATTAATGAACTGGCGGCGGAACTGGCGGCAGAAGTGAAGGGACTCAAAGCCATCGCCGACCAAATTAGTCCCAGCTACTGGCAGGTTTATTACAAGCCTTTTATTACTGGTTTTAAGAGTATTACTGTTCCCTACGTGCGATCGGACGGGGATGTTTGGACTATTGTCAATCGAGTAGTTTGAGAGGCTGCGGGAGCAGAAATAATCAGCGCTCAAGACAATTTTTTCCTGTCCCTATTCCTCTACTTCAACCCCGCAGCAGTTGCTTAATAGTACCGACCAATTCCTGTGGGTGAAATGGCTTGGCGATGTAAGCGTCGGCTCCTTGTTTCATACCCCAATAGCGATCGAACTCTTCGCTTTTGCTCGAACACATTACCACCGGCAAATTTTGGGTTTTAGGGTCGCTTTTGAGCCTGCGACAGACTTCGTAGCCGTTCATCCGGGGCATCACGATATCCAGAACGACTAAATCTGGGCGGTTAGCCTTGATTTGCTCTAGAGCTTCTACGCCATCACTCGCTACCGTGACGTTGAGTCCTCTACCTTTGAGCAAGTCGGCGATCATCTCCCGCAGAGTGACGCTATCATCAACAACCATAACTGTACTCATAGAATAATCCCTACCAAGTTTCTGGGTTGAAACGTTCTCATTAACGTTTACACTAACGTTCACCTTCAAAGGTGTCTTTTCCTGATTGAGATTGCGCTCTGCTAAAGGTAGTTTACCCACTTTTGCTGATTTCTCAATCATTTTCTGAGTAATTACCGCAAAATTTAAAGATCCGCGCAATCTCGGTTGACACACGAGGCTATGTCCGTTAGTCTATCATTTTCTTTCTCAAATGGTACTATTATCTAAAAATCAGGGTATAGCTTGGTTGTGCGTTTCCCGTTGAGGACGGCGGCGCTCGGCCGCCTGCATCAACATTTGTCTAATTAGGATTTTTCGTACCTAAAGCCGATAGTTTTTGCTCGTAGAGCGTGTCTAAAACTGCCGGGCGCTGGCGGTAGCTGTGACCGGTGTTTTTGCAGCCATTAGCAACTATTCCCAAGATGGAAGCTCCAGAAATCTTTAGTTCTTCTAAAACTTTGCGAACTTGCGATCGGTCTGTTTGCCCAATTTGGACGACCATAATCGTAGCGTCTGTGTGAGCTGCGATCAAGTGGCTGTCTGCTAAGCCGGCTAGTGGCGGGGTGTCATAAATTACTAAGTCAAAAAATGCTTGAAATTGCTCCATCAGATAATGCATTTTTTTGGAAGAAAGAAGCTTGATCGGATCGGGGGGAATTTGGCCGGCGGTGAGTACGAACAAATTTTCTTGGTTCGGAGCTCGTTGAATCGCGTCGTTGAGGCTGAGATCTGTGGAGATGGCCTCGCCCAGACCACGCACGTTGGGCAGTCCTAACTTAGCGTGCAGTTGCGGGCAGCGCAAATCTGCATCTACTAGCAATACTCGCTGTCCGACTGCTGCTGCTGTGGCTGCCAAGTGCAAAGCTACTGTAGATTTGCCGTCTCCGGCTAAGGCTGAGCCGACTAAGAGCGATCGAATCGCCGTGCCTGCACTGAGCAAGTGAATGTTCGTGTAGAGCGATCGAAATGCTTCTAAAAATTGATAGTCCAAGTCGCTCAAAATACTTGATCCTTCGCTCATCGAACCATTATGTCTAGCTTCGACCGGTTCGACTACTTCCACTTTCGAGTTCGATCGAGCCGATGTTAGCTTCCTCTGTCTAGCTGGCGGTCGGCGCTTGACTTTTTTGGTAAACGGAATCACACCGAGTATGGGCAATCTTGTGGCGATTCTCAGTGATTCTGGAGTGTGGAACACAGTATTTAGTACCTCTACGAGCAAGCCGACTGCTATGCCCAGCAGACTGCTTAAAATTACTGCCAGCGCTAACTGTTTTTTGGTTTGTTTGACGGTAGCTGTTAGAGGGTTGCCGAATTTGTCTAGCGGAATTTCCGGAGGATTTATCAGCACCCAGGGTATTTGCTGCTGAGCGGCATCAATCCCCAAGGCTTCTCGTTTTGCCAAGAAGTCCGACAAGCTCTTAGTAACTACTTGCAGTTCCCGCTGTAAATTGTCGTATTGTCGGGTTGTAACTGAAAAGTTTCTAATTTTTTGGTTTAGAGCATTTTGCAAAGCTGTCATTTCGCGATCGCGCGCTTCAACTTCTTTGATTTGGGTCTCTAAATTTCCCATCACCACTTCTCTGGCTTGTTGAGTGGCGGTTAAAATCAGTTCTTCCCGACTTTTTCGCAGCGCTAAAACTGGCAAACTGTCTTCTCTGTACTGAGCTAATTTTAATGACAGTTCTGAGTCTATTTTCTGAATTTGACCTAATAGTCCGCCGTAAGCTTGTCCTTGGGTCATCAGCAGCCCCTGGGGATTATTTTCGTTAAGTAGTTTTTCATAGCTTTGGTAGAGGTTTCGCATCCCTTTTAGCTGAACTCTAATTTCTACTTGCTTACCCCGAATGCTTTGAACTTGTTCAGACAGAGATTTTCCCTCTATCTGGGGTTCAAACAAGTTGCTCTGCTGCCGCAGTCTTTGGACTTGCAATTGCAGAACTTCTACTCTTTCTCGGAGCTTGGGCATCTCCGTATCTATAAATTTTATACCTTGATTAATGCCCATCAGCCGTTGCTGCAAGCTGTAGTCTAGATAAGCTTTAGAAATTTTGTCCAATACGCCGTAAATTTTTTTTCTATCTGAATCTTTGTAGCGAACTTGTAAAATTTTTGTGCCTTGCTGTTTGCCATCTTTCGTGTAGCTGATGCGGTTGATAGACATTTTTGAGATCAGTTCGCTATAGTTCATTTTGGGATACCAAGCCCGCAATTCCTCAATCACTGGCTGCATCATTTTGGGACTTCGCAAAATCCTTATTTGGGTTTCGTAGTCTAGTAGGCTAATTCCTTCTATATTAATTCTTGCGAAGTCGGCAGCTTGGGTGTTGTTTAATAGTTTGGATTGCAAACCTTCAGCCGTGGCTGGTTCTACTAACAGGGAAAAGGAGCCTTCATACTCGATCGTTATGCTTTTAGATGTGGCAACGATCGCTGTTCCTGCCAGGGCGCTCAAAGCAATGGTGGCTGCTGCCATGACCAGGAAGCGACGGCGCACGACGCCTAACAGCCAAGACAAGTCTAGCTTTTCTTCTTCTGTCTCTTCTACGAAGTTATCTCTGTAGTTGTGAGCAGATAAATCCGGCAGTTTGCCATTCGATTTGGGTTTGAAGGGTTGGTAATCTTGTCTGCTATCCATATTCAGCCAGGGTATTTTTGAGGTTGATATTTTTGAGGTTGATATTTTTGAAGCGGCCAGGTCGCGGTTGGGTAATCTTATTGTTTAGTTTATTCTAGCCTTTGCCAGGAATTATCCACCTCACCCGCCGCCTTCTTACCTGAATAAAAATCGGAGAACGTTTATAAAATTTAACACTCCCGTAGCTGGCCCGACAGGTCCGATTACAGCGTTCATGCGATCGACAAAATTGACTAGACCCCTGCGGGATACGATAATCATGTCGTTGTTGCGAAGTTGAGGATTGGTTTCTTCGTTAATTCCTTGAGTTAAATTGACTTCAATCGTCCGTTTAGTAGCTGTACCGTCGTTATTGAGGCGGACTAGCTCAACTTTATCCCTTCTAGCTCTGGTATTCTCGTAGCCAAAAAATCCTCTGGAAATTAAAGCTTGATTCAGCGTGGCATTAGCTGGGAGCCTCAAGGGATCGAGGGATGTTCTGAGTTCTCCTACTACAAAAACGTTAATGCCGACAGGGGCAAAGTTAGTGTTCGCGAGCACACCAGCTTCTGCCGGGTTGACGATCGTAGCTTTGGGTACGATGATCGTGTCTCCCTCCTGGAGGATGGTATCTTGGGCGCCGTCGCCGGACTCTAGGAACTGCCACAGGTTAACTGGGATAATTTGTTCGCCTCTTCTGGTGACGCGCCGCACTTGGATTTGCCGGATGTCGGCATCGGAGGTGATGCCGCCAGCTAGCTGAATGGCTCGGATGACGGTGGGGAAACCTTCACGGCTGAGGTCGTTTGTGGTGTTGCCACCGATCACGACGTAAGCCCCAGGGCGGGTGACTTGACCAACAATGGAGATCGATCGAGGTTTTTCTGGGGGTGGCGAAAAGTTGGCCGTCGCAAATTGACGAGCTTCTGCTTGGTTGAAGTTGGCGACTGTGGGAATCACGATTGTGTCTCTGTCTTGCAAAATGATGTCTTGAGAGATGTCTCCTTCTTGCAAGAATTTCCACAAGTTGACGTTGAGCACTTGATCGGGGCCGTCTCGTTGGGGACGGCGGACGCGGATGTTGCGGATGTCGGCGACACCCGTGACGCCTTCTGCGAGTCTGATCGCTTGGGTGACGGTGGGGTACTGGACACTTGGCGCGACTCCCGGGCCAGGTGTTAGGGTGATAGTGAAGTTTCCGGGCCTGGTAACTTCTCCGATGACGCCGACGTTGAGGGGGCGGGCGGCGACGAGGCTGACTGTGACTATGGGGTCTTTGAGGACGCGGCGGTAGGCGTTGCGGATGATGTTGGTGGCTTCTACTAAGGTGCGGCCACGGACGGAGACCAAACCGATCAGAGGCAGGTTGACTGAACCGTCGGAAAGGACATCGTAGCCGCGGCTGAGTTCGGGTACTTCGAGTATTTCTACTTGGATGCGATCGCCACCACCGAGTTTATAGCTTTCGGGCGATCGCCTAACGGGCGCAACATTCTGGGCTTGCTCTGCACCTAGCGGGATGGGAAGTTGTGCCTGCGTGCTTCGGGCATCAGTGATGACAGTCGAAGCAAACAAGACAAGACCCACAACCGACGGGGCTATCTGTCTTGGAAAATTGGTGTTAACCATAAGCCACCTAATTTTATTGACTATGATTTATATAAGTGTAGCCTTTTTAGTGCTGGGCAAAAAGCTCATTATTTTAAGTGATCGCCGAAAAAATGTTGCTGTATTTTTGCTTTATGGCTAATTTCTGTGTTAGCGTGGTTGCGGATTGACGGCTATATTTTATATCTAGATTACTTGAGCTTGTTTTTGATAAAGGAAAGCAATTATGACTCAACCAGTGTCTAAAGCGGCTATGCTGAAAGAGCTGATTTTAGGTAATTCTTTATTTATATGGATGCTAATGGCTATAATCGCCATCGCGACTTTGCTATTATTTCAATTGTCCAGTAGCAAAAAAATAGGTTTGGCTTTAGAAAAGACTTTTGCTTATTTTTATATATTCATCTCTCCCTCTCTCACACAACCTCCTTTTAATTACTTGCATTTTAGTAATTTGAAATCCACAGAAGGCGGTATTTTAACAATGCTACCTTATGTTTTTTACCCGTGGATAGTATTAATTTTGTTTTCTAGGATTCAGGCTTTTGGTAGCAAATTTATAGATTTTTTTGCCAAAGTCTTGATCATGAATCCTTTCTTTTTATTTTATACATTACTGCCATCACTGTCTACATTATGGTCCGTAGTCCCTGAAGAAACGCTAAGATCAGGCATAGCTTTTTCAGGATTTACTGCTTTCGGATTTTACTTAGCAGCCCAATATAAATGGGATGATCTATCTCGTTTTTGGCGGTGGGGATACACGGCACTGGGTTTGGCAAGTTTTATAATGAAACCACCGGGAGCAGGCGACTTTGTAGGCCTAACTCAAGCTAAAAATTCTCTCGGTGGAGTCCTAGCTTTATGTACGGCATTTTGGTATTTGCATTATTTTCAAGGAGCTAAAACTCAGAAAGAACGCTGGATTTCTTTGGGAATGATGTTCTTTTCTTTTTACCTGGTGAGAGCTAATAAGTCGGGAGCGGCTCTAGTGATTACTATCATATTAATAATTGCAGTGTCCTCACTAAACTTTCTAAAAAAATTAACTTTTCAGTGGGCATTTACTGCGATTATATGTTTCCTGGTGGTCAGCATAATTATGACGGTTTTTGTAGTAGACAACCTAGAGGATATTGTTGTAGGTGGGTTAGGCAAGGACTTGACTCTAACTGGGCGGACCGAATTCTGGCCGCAGTTAATAGCTGCGGCCAATCAGCGCCCCTGGTTTGGCTACGGATACGAGGGATTTTTTCAACAAGATAAGTTAGGTCCCGCTACTCCTGCTTATTTTATTTATACTACTAATGGATTTCAACCGAAAAATCCTCACAATGGCGCGATCGGAATATTGTTAGCCTTCGGTTGGCCGGGATTAATCTTAATGATGATTTCCCTGCTTCTTAATTTGGCTTACGCAGTCCGGTATTTGAGTCGTAGCAAGCTGGAAGACGCGGGAATCCCTATTTGTTTTCTGGTGTCTATTATTATGAGCAACATCACAGAAGCTCAGATCCTGGGAATCGGAAATGCTTGGCTGAGTTATGTAATGTTGACAGTTAGACTTGCCATAGACAATACTAGTAACACTTCCAACAGTAGCAGCAGCAACCATCAAAGGCGTTCTGTAGCTCGCACTGTCGACTGAAGTAAAGTTTCTTGGGCGGTTCGAAGATGTGCCAAGCTGCGCGATAATATCATCTGATACCAATTTTATAAATATTTGCTACAGATAACCCATTTAATATGAATGGATATCCAGTCAAAGAAGCAATCACTTCGTTAGTCAGCTTTTTTAACTCTTTTTGCAGAGCCTCTCTCAATTCTTCTATGCCATCAAATCTCAACCATTTCAATTGTTCCTTGATATAGCCCACAGCCTTTATATCGGATTTACTTCCGGACTATAGCCCGGCTGAAATAGTAAAATCACGTTTTGTGGTATATTTAGATTCAATGAACTATAAAATCCTCCATTGTCTAGTTGGATGATATGCAAATCAAGAGGATAAGCAGCGGCAAATAGCTCTAAAAACTTCTCAAAACACACTGTGTCTAGATGGATAAATTCATAAAATATCCCGCTCCTGTTTGAGGCTCTACTACGACCTATTACCACAAATATATAAAGTCAAGAAAGCCCTTTTCCGTGAGGCTTAATTCCTTTGCCAGTTAAGTTCCTTCTTTGAATTGTATGTAGCCCCATTCGACTTTCGTCTTGACTCCCATAGCGAATTTTATGCCGCTGCTTTAAAAAGCTCTCACTCTGACTCAGGCCATTGGTAACAAGTTAGAAAGGATTAGCTTTTGTCAATACCTCTTTGTAGATAAATCAGTCAAATAATAATGATAATGAAAAAAAGGGCAGGGGTGGGAAAATCTAAATAATGTAGAGTATTCCACCAAGGGCGATTATCATTATCAAAACGGTGGGAGGATCGAGACCGCTGTGGGAACTCGACATGGCTGCGGGAGATCGACAATAGGTACTGGTTTACCAATAGTCCAGTGAGTTGTATCGCTCGCGCGTTGGTAATAGTTCTTCGGCCAACTTTAACCCCAGGAGGTTCGATTTTTTGAAGAACAGCGAGTGAAGTTTCGGTCACCTCATCTGAGGGGAAATAACGTTCCCCAGATTTGGTACGATTGCCCAGATATACCTCTCTTCTGTCACTCTAGGAAGAGTATAATAGAACAACAAAATCTCTCAAATCAAAGCTGGGTCTATGGTTAAGCCTCGCCAAGCTGATTCAACCTTGAAATTGATTGATGAGTATTGTAGCTATTACAGAAATCTGTTTTCAGAAGTCAGAAGCTTTGAAGCTTTTACCCACATTCATGCTGGTATAGTTTCTGATATTAAACGTAAGACGCTACCAGCCATTGCAGAGATAACGGGGCTAGAAAATGCTCGGTTGCATCACTTTCTTACCCAATCACCCTGGGAGGCTCAAGCCTTGAGAAGGCAAAGGCTAGAATTAATCTTAAAAATTGTCAAAGGTCGAAAAATAGTTATTATTATTGACGAAACTGGAGATCCAAAAAAAGAAAAAGCCACAGATTATGTAGCGAGACAATATTTAGGGCGACTGGGAAAAATTGACAATGGCATAGTGGCTGTGGTCA
>NZ_JAUBQR010000204.1:0-12165 GCF_036701385.1 Microcoleus sp. Pol12B4
TGGTAGGGAGCGATGACGTTTCTCTTCAACCTTCGTTTTAGTAATCGCCTCTTCAATTGCACTGGCTGGAATTGCTACAGCACTTTCCGATGTTATGAAGTACAATAGATCATTGGAATATCTGATAGCCAAAGCTAATGAAATCCTATTCCCTCGACCTCCGATCAAAAATAGTGACAGCACATTTAGTAGAAAAGATGTCAATTAGGAAAGTAGCCAGTCGGTTTGGTGTTACTAAAAGTCTGGTTCAAAAACTGGTCAAGCAACAACAAACTGAGGGAAACTTACTTCCAAAAAAAAGGGAAAGCCCCGATTCAGCCATTTGACTAATGCAGAAGCAGAAGTCAGAGCATTAGTAGCCGAGTATCCCGATGCTACTTTAGTTGAATTATCTGAATTATTGCTACAGAAAACGGGGAATTGGGTGAGTCGGACGGCCCTGTGTCGGTATTTACAAAAATTAGGACTCAATCGTAAAAAAAAACATGGTACAGTAGCCAAGCTGGAACAGAAAGAGTGCAAAAGTTAAGAGTTGAGTATTGGAAAAAAATTAAAAATATCGAGGTTCAGAACCTAGTATTCTTGGATGAAACTGGGATGATGCTGGGTTTGGCTAGGACTCATGCTCGTTCACAGGTAGGGACAAGAGTAGGCGGAATCAAGCCATTTTATCGAGGGTCTAAAGTCACAGTTATTGGCGCAATTAGTCTGAAGAAAGTTCTAGCAGTAATGACAATGAATGATTCAATGGATGGTCCAGCCTTTGCTGTATTTATTGAAAAGTTTTTAGGCCCTCAATTATGGCTCTTGTGCCGTAGTAGTGATGGATAATTTACCAGCTCATAAACTCACCTCAATTGTACCAATGATTGAAAGTGTAGGTGCAAGTGTTATTTGTTTATCCCCCTACTCTCCCGATTTTAATCCTATTGAAATGTGGTGGTCACAGCTTAAATCGTTTTTGCGAAGGTTTGCTCCCAATACCTCAGCAATGATTGATAGGATAATAGCCGTTGCCCTTAACTTAATGAATCCTAACCATTTAAGAAATTGGTTCACTGATTGTTGCTACTGTACGTCATAACAGCGGAAAATGCTGTATCTCTATGGCTGTGAATATCTCCTTACTTGGGATTTTGGGAGATACTAATGAGAAGTCTTTGAGATGCACCTTACTTGCTCTCCATTTTTGGACACCGTACCTAATTTACCACTATTTCAGACTTAACTGAACCGTATTGGGCGATCGCCAGTCCAAGTTCCCACTTATATGTATAAAAAATGACCATTGTGGTTCACCAAATTCCGCAAAAACCTATTGTGACAGTGGAGGGTGGCGAAAGTGGGTTGTTACCCTGTCAAGATATTCATCACAACAAAACAAAAAAAAACCGATTTCTTGGAGAAACCGGATTTCTGAATACCCTCAAACTTTTAGGTTTAATAAAGTTTTGATTATTCTTAACTCAAAACTCTCACGACTCACAACTTAAAACTCTTGAGATTTGGCTGTTGTTTTTGCCCGATCGAGTTTTAAAATCAACACCCCCAAAGGTGGCAAACACAAGTCGATCGAATAAGCGCTGTTGTGGAACCACCACTCCTCAGTCCACTTGCCCCCCAAATTCCCCATATTGCTGCCGCCGTATTCCCGCGCGTCGCTGTTAAACAACTCTGTATAGAAACCTGGTTCCGGAACTCCTACCCGATAGTGAGAGTGGGGCTGCGGCGTAAAATTGCACACCGTCACCACAAACTCGTCCCCGTCCTTCTCTCGACGCACAAAGGCCACGACACTGTGCCGGTTGTCGGTGCAATCAATCCACTCAAACCCATCCTCAGCAAAATCTTGACTGTAAAGTGCCTTTTCGCTGCGGTACAAATTGTTCAAATCCTTAAAAAACAGCTTCAACTTTTGGTGCGGATCGAATTGCAGTAACTGCCACTGCAAATCCCCCCAAACGTTCCACTCGTGCCACTGGCCGAACTCCATCCCCATAAAGATCGTTTTCTTTCCGGGATGAGAAAACATAAAAGTAAACAAACACCGCACGTTTGCAAACTTTTGCCATTCGTCCCCTGGCATTTTCCCGATAATGTGGGCTTTGCCGTGGACTACCTCATCGTGGGACAAAGCCAGCATGAAATTCTCGCTGTGGTTGTACCACATACTGAAAGTTATGTTGTTCTGGTGGAACTGGCGGAACCACGGGTCCATGTGGAAATAGTCGAGCATATCGTGCATCCAACCCATGTTCCACTTCAGGTTGAAGCCCAAACCCCCTACATAGGTCGGCCAAGATACCATCGGCCAAGAGGTAGATTCTTCGGCGATCGACAGCGCACCTGGGAAATAGCTAAAAATGACGTGATTCGCCTGCCGCAGAAAATCTGCTGCCTCGATATTTTCCCTGCCTCCGTACTGGTTGGTCAACCATTCTCCGGGTTCCCGGCAGTAATCCAAATAAAGCATCGAAGCCACCGCATCTACGCGAATCCCGTCGATATGGTACTTGTCAAACCAGAACAGAGCGTTTGATACTAGGAAATTCCGCACTTCGTTGCGGCCGTAGTTAAATACTAGGGTTCCCCACTCTTTATGCTCGCCCTTGCGGGGATCGGCGTGTTCGTACAAGTGAGTTCCGTCAAAGAAAGCCAAACCGTGGCCGTCTTTGGGGAAATGTCCCGGCACCCAGTCCACCAGTACGCCAATGCCGTTGGCGTGGCACTGGTCAACAAAATACATGAAATCTTCAGGTTTGCCGTAGCGGGAAGTTGGGGCGAAATAGCCGGTTACTTGATAGCCCCAAGAACCGTCAAAAGGATGTTCGGCGATTGGCAGCATTTCGATGTGAGTGAATCCCAAATCTTTGACGTAGGGTATCAGCCGATCGGCTAATTCCCGGTAAGTCAGAAAGCGCGCCCCGGGATTGAGTTCCGAAACCTGCACGGGGGGTTCTATTTCCCCATTTGGTAGCACGGCAGGTTCGTCAGTAGCGGCGTGCAGCCAAGAACCGATGTGGCATTCGTAAACTGAAATCGGCTGCGTCAGTTGATCCGTGTGCCGCCGCTTTTCGATCCAAGCGCTGTCGTGCCAAGTGTAGGTGTCTAAGTCGGTGACAATTGATGCGGTTTTCGGTCGCACTTCTTGCTGGAAACCATAAGGATCGGACTTTTCGTAGGGATGTCCGTCTTGGTTTTTCACTTCGTATTTGTAGGAAGTTCCCACGGATAGTCCCGGAATAAATAATTCCCAGATGCCATTTTGCGATTTCCGCATTTGATGTTTGCGGCCGTCCCAATAGTTGAAATCTCCTAAAACAGAGACATTGCGAGCATTCGGAGCCCAAACGGCAAAATATACTCCTGTGATGCCACCTACCTCGGTGAGGTGCGCCCCGAGTTTTTCATAAATGCGGTGGTGATTGCCTTCTGAGAATAGGTGCTGGTCGAATTCTGTGAGTTTTGGCGATCGAAAGGCGTAGGGATCGTAGATGAAGCGCTCGTGTTCCCCTTCTTTGACCCGCAATTGATAGTTTGCTAGTTCTGGGGTGTCGATCGTACATTCAAAAAAGTGAGGGTGATGCTCTGATTTCATCGGGTATTCGGCCCGGGCCTCCGGCACAACTACGGATACTGCATCCGCATTCGGCAGATAAGCTCGGACGACCCAGACTTTTTTGCCATTTTCTTCGATCGCGTGAGGGCCTAGCACTTCAAATGGATCGTGGTGCTGATTCCAAACAATGCGGTCAATCTGTTCAAAGGGGACGGTCGCGGGCATAAAACTACTTACCTCAATCTTTTAACTAAATGGCTTTCAAAACCTAGAGTGGCGCTGCACTTTACATTTCGATACATTTTTGATCGCTGATCCTACCACTGATTAGCATGATCTTGCCTGCTGCAGATCCAGCGCGCGCCCTTGCACACACAGCAGGCTGTTGCCTTGCCGGCGGCGGAGCTGGGGTTTGACTGCTAACATCTAAGTATAGAAATATTAAAACAAATTGAAAAATTTATATTTTTTCCCAACTACCATTGACTTTTTAGTTAATATGTGATATTAGAATTTTTCCAACTATTGTCGATTTGCCACTGCAGGAGGGTCAACCCTGTAAGTGTTGGGGAGCAGTTAATAGTTTACCTGGAATTTTCAGGCAGGGATGAGCGCCCGATCGGTAGACTTTCACATTCCGGAGGCTGAGTTGGCCCACAAAGCCCGTGAATTTGGGCAATACACTTAAACAGCGAAGGATGCTTAACTCGGTCGGTATTGAGGAATCAAAGCTCAAGACCTCAGCATGGTGACAGCAGCAAGCAATATCTGCCATGCTCAAGGCATCACCTACGAAACTAGCACCATCCTACCAGCGACGGTGCCATAGGTTTAAAGCAGCACTCAGGCGCAACTGGAGTGAGTTTTGCTAAGGCAGGGTTAATACCGAACTGGATCTGCGCCAATTGAATCACTAAACTGCCTCAAAACAAACGGGTCGATTTGCTTGCCCGCACCGGGGCGAAACTCGTATTCAACAAATCGAGTAGCCATGGCGATGCTGTCATCGAGCCAGTCTTCGATCATCCAAGCCTTAGCTTGCTTTTTTCTCGTCTGTGGGAATAGCGGCGGGGAAGGAAAGCCAGACTCGATCGACAGTGCAAAATTTGCGTCGAGTCGGCGAGCTCCTACGGTTGATATTCAGTTGAGGCAGCAGCACTGGCAATGTCCTCAAACATCCTGTCACAGACTTGAGTTTCAAAACGAGCAGGCCGGCCGGGAGTCAAATTTTCTACTTGAACATGAACGCTCTTGTAACGCAGCGAATTAGCGGACTTTGCAGCACTAAGGGGACGTACTGAAGTTTAGTAAAAGCATCAGACTAAAACTAACACCCAACTTGAGACCTAGACCTATGAGATGAAAAAATGCGAGGAGCGAACGATTTTTCACCTGGAGGCTAGGCTCGTTGGGCAAACACTCTCGGATCGCCCTAGTTAGGGAGTCTTTTTAGGAGCAGGGGTAGTAGTTGCACCAGCCCCTGGAGTAGCCTTTGGAGTTTCCTTAACTGCTGGAGAAGAAGCAGGAGGAGTAGTAGTAGTGCCACCGGGAGTGGGGCTAGAGCTAGGAGTGGTGGTATCACCTCCGCAGGCGCCGAGGGCTACTGCCAAGCCCACTACCAAAGTCAAACGAATTAATCCCTTGTTCATAAAAACTCCTTAACATTGAAAACCCATCGCAAGGAAGGGAATAGTTTACTTGAGAAACAATGCTGGCACGAATAGCTCAACGATTCGCTCGTTGATTACAATACTGCATTTATTCATAAATTTCACATAGATTATCGCTAACCAGCAAAGATTTCTTTTTTTTTTGCAAATCCTGAAGTCAAAGAGAGCAGTGGTAGGATGGGTTGGTTGGCTTGTGAGGTATCTTTAGGTAAGGATAACCGATCGAACGCAGATGGCCACCACTGGCGATCTGGGAGACAAAAACTCTTAACCTCAATCAAGCTGAAGCTACCCCACTTTACGTATTGGTGAACTCTATGACCGCTGCTATCAGATCCCCCGATTCTCCCCGCTCCCGATCGACCCGCAAGCCCGCTGCTGGCGCAGCCAAAAGCAAAGTTACTTCTATTGCCCGAGCTAGGCGGGCGAAGACAGGACCGGTATTGCCCAACTACTCGCCAGCCGACGAACAGGCTCAGGCTCGATCGTCCTCATCGGTGATCAAAGTCCTGCCCAATCGCCAGCAGCAGCCAGTGTGGTTGCGATCGCTCCTGCAGGCACAGCGCGCCTCCTCAGTGGTAGCAGTTATGCTTTTGGGCGGTGCTCTGAGTCTCTACGGCTTGACTGTTTACGGCGAGCAGCGCTGGAGTCAGGAGTATCAAAAACTGGAAACTCTGCGCCTCCGGGAACAGCAATTGAGTGCTTCTAGCGAAGTCTTGAAACACCAACTGGCTAAAGAAGCCCAAAATCCCGAAACCGGTTTGGCTCCGCAGAATCCTGGGGACACGATTTTCTTGCAGCCGGCCCCTGAAACTCGATCGCCCGTCGCGGCACCAAATTCTGAACCCGCTCTCAAGAAGGGAGCCGGTGTGGAAACACCGCTGGGCTATTAAACCTGTGTCAAAGCGGAGAGCGCCCGAGGGCCTGAGTGTCCGAGGGCCTGAGAATTGGAGGCTCTAATTTCCTTTTTGACTTTTTTGCAAGTCGCGATCGATTTTCTGCTTCCAACCGGAAGTTACAGATTAAAAATAATTAAGACCACTTCAAAAAACAGAATGCAACTGTAGGTGTGATCGAAACCCTGATAGGGACTGCTCATTCCCAAGTCGTGAATTTTATATTTTAAGATTTAAGTTATAAATTATAAATTCTAAAACGCTCTAACTTGCTATTGAATTTTTAATGCCATGAGCTACGACCCCCGTTTTGACCGCTACAGATCGCCGAATTTCAAACGCACAAAACAGGAGGGCGATCGCACTGGGTGGGAAAAACCAGCCAAACCTAAATCTTCGGGCAGTTTCGGCCGATCGCCACAACAGACGGCTGCATCTTGGGGACGTCCGGTGGAGCGTTTAAAGCGCAGCAAGTTCCGTTTGTGGGCCGTGTGGGCGGTGTTAATGCTGGGAGGGCTGGGGCTGGCTGTGAATTTGTTTTATTTGCAGGTGACGCGAGCTCCGGCGCTGCGTAAACAGGCAGAGCAGCAGCAAACTCTCAAAACGAAGCCGTTTGTACCGAGACGCCCGATAATTGACCGCGCAGGGAATGTTTTGGCGATCGACAGACAGGTGTACACGCTCTACGCTCACCCGAAGTTGTTTAACCACTCGAAGGCGGAAATTGCTGCTAAATTGGCTCCGATGCTGGCGATCGATCTGAGTCCGGGAACTACGTCGGAAACTGAATTGATACGCAGGTTTAATCTTGCTGAAAGCGGTATTACAATTGCGGAGTCTCTGCCTCAAGAGGTTGCCGATCGTGTCTCTCAGATGCAAATTAAAGAGAGTCTGGTCGATGGCTTGGAGTTGCTGCGGCAGCAGCAGCGTTTTTACCCGCAGCAGGAGTTGGTGGCGGATATCCTCGGTTATGTGGACGGGGAACGGAAGGGACAAGCCGGGGTGGAATACAGCCAGCAGAATTTGTTGGAACGATCGATGCCGTCGATTCAGTTTAGCAGGTCGAGCAATGGGAATTGGGTTCCCGATCGGCTGACGGCGGGATTTGTGCAGCTTGATGACTTGAAATTGCAATTGACGATCGACAGTCGCTTGCAGCGGGCTGCCCGAGTTGCTCTCAAGGAAAAAATGAAGCAACACGATGCGAAGCGGGGCACAGTGATTGTGATGGATGCCCGTAACGGAGAATTGCTGTCAGTTGTAGCGGAACCTTCTTATGACCCGAATCAATATTTTAATTTCGATCTGTCGCGCTATAAAAATTGGGCTGTAACTGATGTTTATGAGCCTGGTTCGACTTTTAAAGCGATTAATGTGGCGATCGCTCTAGAAGCGGGTGCGGTGAAACCTAATACTGTGTTTAAGGACGAAGGTCGGATTTTCATGGATGGCTGGACTATCCAAAATTCCGATTACAAATTCGTAGGGGCGCGCGGCCCTTCGACTGTTACGGAGATTTTGAAACATTCTAGCAATGTGGGGATGGTACACGTAATGAGAAGTATGAAGGCTTCTCTTTACTATCAAGCTTTAGAAAAACTCGGACTCGGACAAACTGCGGGAACTGATTTGCCTTTTGAAGTAACCAGTCAGCTTAAAAATCGAGAGCAATTTATTAACTCTCCGGTGGAAGTTGCTACTACCGCCTTTGGGCAAGGTTTTTCGATTACCCCGATGCAGTTGGTGCAGCTTAACGGCGCTTTGGCTAACGGTGGCAAGTTGGTGACTCCTCACGTTGTGCGGGGACTTTTTGATAGGGACGGTGAAGCTTATTGGAAGCTTCCGAGGCCGGTTCCTAAGCAGGTTTTTTCGCCGGAAACTACTAAGCAGGTGTTAGAAATGATGGAAACTGTGGTTGATGGTGGTACGGGGAAAGCTGCACAAATTCCTGGGTATCGGATTGCTGGAAAAACGGGTACGGCTCAAAAAGCTAATGCTGGTGGGGGTTATTCTGACAAGGCGATTATTACTAGCTTTGTGGGGATAATGCCTGTGGAGGCTCCTCGGTATGTGGTTTTGGCGGTGATTGATGAGCCGAAGGATGGTTCGGGGGGTACGGTGGCGGCGCCGATTGTGGAGTCGGTGATGGAGGCGCTGATTTCTATTGAGAAGATTGCGCCGAGTAAGAAGTAGTTGATTATATCTGAGATGTGGCGTCAGGAATTGACCTCGAAGATAAGCATCGACAACAAGGCTATTGAGGGCACGGCAATGCAGTTTCCCTACCCCAAAATCGTTGAATGCGCGATCGGATATAACGATCGACAATAGGGCTATTGAGGACGCGGCAATGCTCCAAAATAATCGTAGCTTGCCGGGTTGCGGGTGATCTGGCGATCAGATGTAACAATCGCCCAATTTGTAGGGAAACACCACTTCCATGTACTGATTTTCGGTAATATGGTTTTCCCGGACGCACGCTACCTCAGTGGCTCAGTAACAATATCTTTTGTCTTGAGCTGTAGGTTGTCTTTGGGAGATGCGTTTATGTCCTAGGAGAGTGGAAATGATGATGCAGCGTTGGCTGTTTCTTAAATTGGGATGATATAGCGTTAGGGTTCCTTTGGCTCTTATACTCGTTAGGGTGCAGTCATGGTCGCTTCGAGATACGGGGCAACCTCGATGGTTGAACATGACTCGCCGGATTGTGCCGTTTGTTTTTTGCTCGTTGTTTTCATTTACTTGGAGCACTGTTGTTTCATCTGTATCTATTTTAATTTGCGGTTCTAGGTTTTTCCATTGACTGGCTGGTACTTGAGCTGGGGAAATGTCGGCTGGGTGAACGGCTATTTGTACATTTTCTCCTACTTCTTTGAAGCTGGCTTGCCATGAAATTTTGGATCGTTTGGCGTTGCTGTGGGCAAGTTCCATTGCCCAGTAAGCTCGATCGAGCGATGCCTTTAAACGATGGTTGTTGATGAACATTAGCCAAGAGGGGGCGACGATCGCACTAAATATTCCTATGATTAAAATAATTATCAATAGCTCTATCATTGTAAAACCTGCGACAGGTGTAGTGGCTCTGCCTTTGAGCGTTTTATTTATTGACACGTAGATGCACTCCCTAATATTTAGCTGGCCAAAAAACAGCTAGGAGGAGCTATTTTTTATTGGCTATATTTTAACTTTTGCTTTGGGGAGTGTATAGATCGGTATTTACTGAAAATTTATGCACATTTAAAAAAGCGGGTGAGGACACGGTAGTCAGGAAACGGTAGTGCGGTTTCCCTACAGCAGTTTTGTCGAGCGCCCGATCGCATCCGAGCCTGAAGGTATGTATGGAAAATTTGAGTTTTGCAGCTAAGCTAAAAATTAGAGTTTTGAGGTAGGAGTTTTGAGGTAGGAGGCTGAAGGAAAGGATCTCGTGAGTTTATGGCGTAAAATATAGCAATCAATACAGTTAGAGGAATCAATTTTTATTGAGGCTATCGATTAGACTTGCCTGAAGTCAAGGCGGAAACTTGTGCTCAAATTGAGGGACGAATTTACTTTTGACGGTCGTGTTTTAGCGTCAAGAATAGTTTGTCCTCAGTGTGATAATTATACAGAAAAACTCCATCATAATCTTGCGAAGTTCTGGGCAATCGCGCGATCGGATATAACGATTGCCCGGTTAATGGTAGGGAAACGGCACAGGGGTTTCCTAATTTAGGGTAACGGGTAAAATCAACCGGATCGGATGTAATGATCGCCGATTTGTAGGGAAACGGCAGTGCAGCGCCCTGATTTCGGGTCATATCGTTTTCCCTGACGGACCCTACATCAGTAACTATTTGGTTTTTGATGTGGGCGATCGCTCCTCCTGCACTAAATACTGCTGTACCTAACGGTAAATTGTTATTAGCAAGGGGGCGTTTTTGATTAGAAGACCAGTGGCAATTACTATTAGAGTATCAAATTGATACAATTTTTAGAAAAAACAGCGACGGCAGTGCTACTTATGCTAAAATTACAGCAGCTAGGGAACTGGAAATTCCGGTTGTGATAGTGCATCGCCGGCAGATTCTCTATGCTGAGCAGGCTGCTGATGTGGAAGAAACGATAGCTTGGTTAATTAAGCAGTTATTAGTTATTAGTTAAATCCTTGGGGTGATCGGAATGTGCCAGCTCGCCTCCACTGAGGTTGTAGCAGCCAGACTGTAAGAATTGCTCTCCCTCTTAGTCTATAACCACTTAGACTACTATCAGCAGTTAGGTGGAAGAGCGCTAATTTGATGGGGTGACAGCGCCTCTATCTTTTTGAGAGCGATAAATTAAAACTTTTCTCAGTGCAAGGCTTTCCGGTTGCTGGTCACTGCCTCAGTAAAATTATTCTAATACCCATACCAAATAAGGAGACTCAAATATATGCAATACAAAAACGGTATGCCAATTGCCATTATTGGCGCGGGAATATCAGGCATTACGACAGCCCATATTCTCAAGAAAAATGGTTTCGCAGCAGTTGTTTTCGAGAAATCCGAAAGGATTGGCGGAGTATGGGCACTTGCATACCCAAACGTACACCTGCAAAATATCAGGGAACAGTATCATTTATCTGATTTTTCTTGGCCATTCACCCCTGATTTACATCCCACCGGAGAACAAATCCTGAATTATTTAGAGCAAGCGGTCAACCATTTAAATCTTGATGTGCGGTTAAATCATGAAGTTATGGAACTCAAAGAAACAGAAGATGGCTGGCTATTAAAATATAAAAACCAGGATAGAGTTCATGAAGAATTATTTGGATACGTCGTTATCTCAGTTGGGCAATATACAGAAGGAAAGTATCAACCTGAATTTCCAGGTATAGAAGATTTCGGCGGGAAAATCATCACTGAACGGGATGTCCACACGCTTGATATATTCGACAATCAACGAATTGTAATCGTTGGCTTCGGAAAAAGCGCTTTGGACATGGCGACTTTCGCAGCCAAACAAGGCGCACAAGTAAATCATGTATTTCGTACACCGCGCTGGCTTGTGCCAGAACGAATTTTGGGCGTACATTTTACCTACCCATTATTCAGCCGTTTTGGAACAGTGATGATGACAAGTTGGGCACATCCAACCGCCATTGAACGTTTCCTGCACAATCGCCTTGGCTTCATTGTTTCAGCTTTTTGGGATTTAATTGCATCCATCTTCCGCTTTCAAGTTCAGCGAAATGTTTCTGGAAAAGATCAAGAGGCTCAGCGCCGCATCAAAGCTGTACAACCAGATCACAAACTATTGCCTGATTTACGTTCAGCCACAGCGGTTGCGCCTGAAAATTACTATCCGTTTATTGCAGAAGGAAAAATCTCGCCCCACCGTGCAGAATTATCGGGTTTTTCGCGACAAGCAGTAAAATTGAAAAATGGTTGCGAGATTCCATGCGATTTAGTGGTTCTATCTTTGGGCTCGCAAACGCCAGTTTTTGCATTTTTGCCTGATAAATATCGAAAAATGTTGGAAACCGAACCCGACGGCGTGCAGTTATATCGCCACTTGCTTCATCCTCGCATTCCTGGCATTGCCTTTGCCGGGTTCAATCATGGATATATGCACGTGCCAGCAGTCGAAATTGCCACACAATGGCTATGTGCTTACTTGCGTGGTGAACTTGAGTTACCTTCCTGCGAAAAAATGGAAAAAAGTATTGAATATATCCGCGAGTGGAAACGCGCAAATATTCAATTTGAACCTTCGCGCTCCTGTGCGATCAATACTCGCTTTCAACAATATATTGACATCATGCTTAAAGATATGGATGTTTCTCCTTATCGAAAACTGCCTAATATTTTCGCTGAGATATTCGGCAGATATCAACCATCAGATTATCTTGGCGTATCGGAAGAATATAATCACAAAAATAAAACTCGCTCTACTCCATTACACCCTCTTCCGTTGGATACATAATTGCTTCCCAAGCTTATACTATTTCTCCAAAATTATGCTACAGTATTTAGTGCCGATAGAATGTAATCCCATCCGGTTATCGATGTTATTGTCTCCA
>NZ_JAUBQR010000205.1:0-12047 GCF_036701385.1 Microcoleus sp. Pol12B4
ACTTTAAAGGTAGAAATTACTGAAGGCGTCATCATGGAGAATGCCGAATCAGCAGTGGCTATCCTCGCGGAATTGAAGAATTTAGAAATTCAATTATATATTGACGATTTCGGAACTGGCTATTCTTCTTTGAGCCGCCTGCACACTTTTCCCACTGATGCTTTAAAAATTGATCGAGCTTTTGTTAGTCGTATGACTGAAGATGAAGGTAACGAAGCGATTGTACAGACTATTTTAATTTTAGCCAGTCATTTAGGTATGGATGTAATTGCTGAAGGCATCGAAACTATCGAACAGCTTAATTTACTCAGAGCGCTGCAATGCGAATACGGACAAGGATACTTTTTCTCAAAGCCGATAGACAGCATCGCAGCCTCACTTTTGATAGAAAGTCAACCTAAATGGTAATTTGACTGTTGACTGTTGACTGTTAACCTTTGGCTTTTTGTTTTAGTGAGTTAAGATAAGCATTAAGTTTTGGCGAAAGTTCATTTAATAAGGGATGCAGGCGATCGCTCTGTTCTTGAGTTAAAAGATAAAGATTTTGAGCTCCGTCAAGTCTTAACCAGTGTCTTGTTTCGTTAAACGAGCCTCTGGCAATTTTCACAAAACGCTGATTATCTTTGCAGCTATAGCGTCCATGTCCTTCTGCAATATTAGCACCAACACTATCAGCCGATCGCACTATTTGTTTGCCCATCGTATCCTTCGTAAAATCGTCCCATTTTTTAATAATAAACCATATTTCGTTTGATATTTTTTCAGCTCATTGATAAACTTGTAGCTGTTGAAAGCTTTCCCTATTAGCTTCTTTAAAGAATTGATAGCCAACAATTGATTAATGACTAATACAAGTTAACCGTCAACAGTCAACAGTCAACAGTCAACAGTCAACCGTCAACCGTCAACCGTCAATTAACTTAAACTTTCGCTTCCAAAGACTTGAGAAACTCAGTATTTACCCCCGACTCCCGCGTCAGGGCAATTTTCCCAGTACGAGCAATTTCCTTAATCCCAAATCTATTCAGAACCTGGACGATCGCCACCATTTTACCGGGATCTCCCACAACTTCTAATGTCAGCGTATCATCACCAATATCCACAACTCGCGCTCTAAAAATTTGAGCTAACTCAATGATCTCCGATCGCGTCCCGCTAGCAGCATTAACTTTCAGCAACATCAACTCCCGTTCCACACAGGGAATTTCCGTTATATCCTGAACTTTAAGCACGTTAATCAACTTGTACAGTTGCTTTGTCAACTGCTCGATAACCTGGTCATCTCCGGGTACAACCATTGTAATCCGAGATATTCCCCCTTGCTCAGCCGGGCCAACGGCGAGACTTTCAATATTAAAACCCCGACGGGCAAACAAACCAGCAATTCGAGTGAGGACACCCGCTTCATCTTCAACTAAAACCGAAAGAGTGTGTTTCATTTCTCCAAAAAGACGCATTTCGTGCAATTCTACTTTTGCCAATTCGCCTTTTAGCAGAAGTGCACGCCCATTGAACCTGCATTAGATATTTTATCGCGAGTTATATCATTTCCGGTTACACCGGAATGATGTTGACTGTTGAGTGTTGACGGTTGACGGTTGACGCCGTGAACAGTCAACACTCAACGCCGTGAACAGTGAACTCGAATTTACTATTCCGATGCTAACGGATTTGATATTATTCGCTGTTCATCTGCGGGAAAAAACAATATATTAAGCTGTGGGGGCGAGAGTCACCTCCGATCGACAATATCACTTATTGATCGGCGTAAATCCGCCCCCACCCGCTTATTGTTGTCGATCCCACGCACATGAGCTAAGTTTTTTTGTGTACGAACCTACACAATTCCTCGCTCGAATAAAAAATTTTCAGGTCTTGTCGCCGACGGGGACTGAAATTTTGAGATTAATTAATCTCAAAATTCCTTCACAGAAAAACCCGGTGTTGCAGCGACGGCATCTGGCGGCGGACTTGTTCTAGTCTATCAGGATTAATTTCTGCAACCGCCACACCCGGTTCCTCTCCAGCATCCGCCAACACAACACCCCAAGGGTCTACAATCATCGCGTGACCGTGAGTTTGACGGCGGCCGTAGTGGCGGCCAGTTTGTGCAGGGGCAATCATATAACAAGTATTCTCGATCGCCCTAGCTTGCAACAAAACCTTCCAGTGATCCTTGCCAGTGTAAGCCGTAAACGCCGCCGGCACAAACAAAATATCAGCCCCCTTGTACGACAAATGCCTGTACACTTCCGGGAACCGCACGTCATAGCACACCGAAAGTCCCAGCGTCCCCAAATCCGGCGACACATAAACAGGTGGCAAATCTTCACCAGCTTTCACAGTGTTCGATTCCCTGTAAGTAATGCCGTCTGGCACATTCACATCGAACAAATGTACTTTTCTGTACCTTGCCACTTCAGTACCGTTTTGGTCTACCAGCAAAGAGGTATTGTATACCTTCCCCCCCTCCGTCGGCACCGGAAATCCGCCGCCCAGAATCGTTACCTGGAACCGTTGGGCCATCGTTTTGAGGAATTTTTCGCTCAGGAGCCCGATCGCCTCTGCTGAAGCAATCTTTTCCTCCTCTTCTCCCATAAACGAAAAATTTTCTGGTAAGGAAACTAACTCAGCACCCCGACGTACTGCCAGGTCGATTAATTCCTCTGCCTGAACCAAATTTTTTTGCAGGTCAGGCAAGCTAGTCATTTGAATTGCTGCGGCGAGATAAGACTTCATCGATTCACAATATTAGTCATTAGTCATTAGTCATTAGTCAGTAATCATTAGTCATTGGTAACTAATTTGATAACTAAATAGTTGATATCCTTGGATTTTACCCAGTCATACGCTGTCTAGCACGAACTGGTATGGTTTGAGAGTTTTGATATTTGAGCTTTAAATTAACCTGTAACTCATAATTCAAAAATCAAAACTCTCAACTTTTACCTCCTAGGTTTTGCAACCTAATTAGCCTTAAATCTTAAGGCATTGGATGGAAAAGCAGGTCGGGGAAAAAGCGGTTAAATTCAATTAAAGCCGCAGCTTGAATAGATATCCAAAGGATAGCCAATACTGGTGCTGTCGAAAGAAACTTGACAAAGTATTGCATGAATTCTGCTCCTGAAAATTCGAGACAGTTAGTAATTGCCGATCGGTCTGTGGCTAATTGCTAATTTCCAGTTAATTAATTAACTGTTAGCTATTAGCTCTTCTCCATTTCCCAATTTTAGCGGGGGGAAACAGTAATTTCGTCGTCCTTCGCAAACATTTCACCGCTGGTGATTGATGTGAGAGCTGCCAGAGGCCATAAAACGCCGCTCAGCATACATTTGATTGCCAAAGGAACGTCGATAATAATCTCTTTTTCCTCTGGGGTTGCTGATTTTTTGGTAACTTGCAGATAAGAACGGCCCACCCAACCAATCCAACCTGCGATATACAAGAACAGTATGCTAGGAATCAAGAAGTCCCCTGCTTTGCTCAAGTTGCCGTCTACGATTAAGTGCGGGTATCCTTCCGGGCCGCACATAGCTTGGGAATAGCGATCGAATCTTGCTTTCGCAGATGCCGGGTCGCCATTGGTAGAACGTGCATTTTTAGCCAGTTCCTTGAATTCGGGAGAGTCCTTGCACGGCACTAAATTGTAAGCCGAAGCAACTGGAGCAAAACTGATCCAGACACTCAACACTAAAATTGCAGCAAACAATCGTCGCATGGAATTGTTTCCTTTTGTTACAAAACAATAAGTTTTTGTACAAGCATTTCAACTTGCCGATCTGGAATCCAGATTACCGTGTTTGTTGACAGTGTAAAGTATCCATCATTGATGCGGCAAATCCCAATAGAATGAGGGATTAGCGTTTTCATAGGTCAATGCTGAGCTAGCAATACCGCGAGGATATTCCTTCCTTGCATCAGATGATGACCTTACCTGTCGCTCGGTCAAAAATCCCTTAACTATAACCTGAGTACAGGTAAAGGAGGGGACTTGCGCCGAATTAGTTAAGCTAGCAATAACTAACCTATCAAATAAAATTACCAGTTAATGGCAACCATTTTCGCAATCGAAACAAGTTGTGACGAAACAGCAGCAGCAATTGTTAAGAATCGTCAAGTTTGCAGCAATGTTGTAGCATCACAAATTAAAATCCACCAGCAGTTTGGCGGAGTAGTACCGGAAGTGGCTTCGCGGAGTCACCTAGAAATGCTAAATCAGGTAATTGCCCAGTGTCTCGGTGAAGCAAACCTGAGTTGGTCAGAAATTGACGGCATTGCAGCGACTTGTGCCCCCGGTTTAGTAGGTGCATTGTTGGTCGGGCTGACAGCGGCAAAAAGCTTGGCAATAGTCCATCAAAAACCTTTTTTAGGCGTCCACCACCTCGAAGGGCACATCTACGCTTCTTACCTTACCGAACCAGACTTGCAGCCACCGTTTTTGTGTTTGTTAGTTTCCGGAGGACACACTAGCTTTATTTATGTCAAAGATTGCGGCGTTTATGAAACTGTAGGACACACGCGCGACGACGCCGCCGGCGAAGCTTTTGATAAAGTTGCGAGACTGTTGCAGCTAGGATATCCCGGCGGACCGCTGATTGACAAATTGGCCGCCCTTGGCAATCCCCAAGCATACCCTCTACCAGAAGGCAGAATTTCCTTGCCTGGTGGCGGATACCATCCTTATGACAGCAGTTTTAGCGGCTTGAAAACCGCAGTTTTGCAATTAGTACAGAAACTCAAGAAACAAAATAACAATGTGGGTGCTGAAAGCACCTTGCCTGCCTCTACAATTAATGATATTGCGGCTAGCTTTCAGGAAACAGTAGCCAAGGGTTTAACAAAAAGAGCGATCGACTGTGCCGTAAATTTCGGGCTTACCACTATTGTAGTCGGTGGGGGAGTTGCAGCAAACAGCGGACTGCGAAAACACTTACAAGCAGCAGCAGGAAAACACAACTTGCGGGTATTGTTTCCGCCATTAAAATATTGTACAGACAACGCAGCCATGATTGGCTGTGCGGCGGCCGAACACTTGCAGCGAGGACACACATCACCGCTGACTTTGGGAGCAAATTCGCGGATGGCTGTCAGCGATATTATGGAACTGTACAAGAGTCATTAGTTATTAGTCATTAGTCATTAGTTAACAGTCATTAGTCAACAGTCAACAGTCAACCAAACGATGAAAATTCGCGATGCAGAAGAAAGCGATTTGCCAGCAATTGTCCAAATATATAACGCAGCAATACCGGGCAGAATGGCCACAGCCGATTTAAAACCAGTCTCAGTCGAAAGCCGCCTCCCGTGGTACAGAGAACACTCGCCCAATTCCTGGCCGATTTTGGTAATGGAATCAGAACAAAATATCGTTGGCTGGCTGAGTTTTCAGCTTTTCTACGGACGCGCCGCCTATCAGCATACAGCAGAAGTTAGCATCTACGTCGCACCCGATCGCCAACGGTGCGGAATCGGACAAAATTTATTGCAATCGGCAATTGTGCGGAGTCCAGAATTGAAGCTTAAAACTCTCATAGGAATAATTTTTGCTCACAATCAGCCGAGTGTAAGATTGTTTGAGAAATTTGGCTTTCAGCGGTGGGGATATCTGCCACAAGTTGCCGAACTTGACCACATTGAAAGAGATGTCGTAATTCTGGGTTTGCGTTGTCTGTAGGGAAACGGCAATGCCAATTGGTGTCAACTTAAGGTCAAACGTAATACCGGTCTGCTGTTTGACGATTAGGCCTCGATCCCCCCTAGCCCCCCTTAAGAAGGGGGGGACAGGAAGCGCTCAAAGTCCCCCTTCTTAAGGGGGATTTAGGGGGATCGAGACTAAGGTAGAAGCGAGATTTTCCAGGCTCTGATGTTTGCTCAATCTGCTAAAATTGTAATTTCATCCAAAGATGCGATCGCCACATCAGCATTTTCCAAATGACTAACCTGGGCCTTCCCCCAACAAATCCCGATACAGCCAGCCGCGCCCGCATTTTTACCCATCTGAATATCGCCCGCTGAATCTCCCACCATCAAAGTTGCTGCGGGATTTACTCGGAGTTTCTCACAAGCTTCCAAAAACAATTTCGGGTCTGGTTTATGAACCGTTGAATCAACTCCCATTTCTAACTGAATGTAGTCAGCTAATTCGTGGTGTTTCACAAACTTCTGCACAACCTCCGTCGTAGCCGCCGAAAGAATTCCCAGTTTTAAACCCGCTTCCGAAAGATATTTTAGCACTTCCAAACTGCCGACAAATAAAGGAGAAACAGCACTATTTTTAAACATTTCGTCAGCTTCATCAAAAGCGCGACGCGCAATCGTTAAAGATTCCAGCCATCCCCTGCCGGTTTCGGCGATGTATCCCGCTGCAACAATCTCATTTTCCCTGCGACTACCGACTGCTAGCAAGCCTGTGGGGTCGATGCTGCCACCTTCGATGCCGAAAGCCATTTGTAAAGGCTCTCCAACGCCCGGAATTTGAGCGTCTGCGAGGCGCGCTCGCTTAATTCCCAACAATCTCAAAAATTCTTGAGAATCCTCTAGAGTGCCGTCTTTGTCAAAGATTACGGCTTGGATATTCGAGAAGGTAATGCCCCGACATTTAATAGTTATCAAGAATCTGAACTCCGTAATTTTTATAGTTTTTTTTGCATGGTCTCATATTGTGCTATTTTTAGCAATTATTTTTAGCGCAACATAATTCTCTTGTCCCCCCCTTATTAAGGGGGGCTAGGGGGGATCTGGCCTTAACTATTACGAGATCGATCGCACTCTTGTCCCCCCCCACCAAGGAAGCCCAGGGGAGGTCTGGCCCTAAGAATGACGATCGCACGCACCCAACAACTCCTGACAAACTCCCTCGAAACACTGCAACACATCAACATTCGTAAACCTGACAACTTGCAGCCCATACCCCTCGAAAATCTCTGTTCTTTCCGCATCATATTGTTTCCCCTGTTCAGTAAAATGACTCTCGCCATCAACCTCAATTACCAATCTTAAAGCAGCACAATAAAAATCTACAATAAAATTGTCGATCGGCCGCTGTCTCAAAACTCTAAAAGGGAAATTTCTCAGAAAATCTTCCCAAAGTTTCTTTTCGGCTGGAGTTGGATTTTTCCGAAGTTCCTTGGCGATAGGGATGAGTTTTGGGTTGTAAGGTAGGTGGAAATTCGAGTCGTTGAATTTGGTCATCATCCTCCTAATCTCGGATCGATCCCCCCTAACCCCCCTTAAGAAGGGGGGGACATGAAGCACTCAAAGTCCCCCTTCTTAAGGGGGATTTAGGGGGATCTCCGGGGGACAAGAGTTTAACTGCCTAATCTAATCTCAAACATCATAAATCAACACTCCAAAATATTTAAAATCTTCCTACTAAATTAGCCACCATTAATCCTAATACAACCGGCTTGATCGGCTTAATCATATGCCTTTGAAAACCAGCTTCGATCGCCCTTTCGCGTTCTTTATCGCTCGCATAGGCAGTCAGCGCTGCGGCTGGGATTTCTCCTCCGGCTTCCGCAGCAAGAGCTCGCACTTCTCGAATTAAGAAATACCCATCTTCCTCTGGCATTCCGATATCGGAGATTAGCAAATCATATCTGCCCGGATTTTCAGTCAAAGCAGCGATCGCACTTCTGGCAGATGCAACTGCCAAAACCTCCGCCCCGTAGCCTTCAAGCACAAATTGTAAGAAGTCGCGCGTATCGATCTGATCGTCTACGGCTAAGATGTGCAAGCCTTCTAGAGAGGGGACGCGATCGCTAGAGGCGTTTAAAGGCCCTACCAAAGCAGTTGACTTTAAATCGATCGCCGATGTCAACTCTGGAGGTAGCGATCGCAACGGCAATCTCACAGTCATTGTAGTTCCTTGTTTCTCACCCGGACTTTCGGCTTGCACAGTTCCCCCGTGCAATTCAACCAGGTGACGCACGATCGACAAACCCAATCCCAGCCCTTGATTCCCTTTAACGCTGCTGGAATCGCCTTGATGGAAACGATCGAAAATATATGGCAAAAATTGTGCATCAATGCCTTTTCCCGTATCGCTGACTCGAAGTTGAGCATGATTCTCGATCGTCGATAGCATGATTTCCACTCGTCCCCCCGCCGGAGTAAACTTAATCGAATTAGACAGAAGGTTCCACACAACTTGCTGCAAGCGATTGACATCCCCTAAAACAGTCGTAGGAATCAACTGCGAAACAATTTGAATGTTTTTTGCTTCGGCGGATAATTGCACCCCGTCCAGCGCAGCTTGCACCACTAACCGCAGATCGATCGGACAAATGCACAGTTGAAGCTTGCCACTGGTAATCCGGGAAATATCCATGATATCTTCGATTAACTGATATTGCGCCCTCGCGCTGCGCTCGATCACCTCTAAAGCCTTAGTAACGGCTGGTTCCTTCAGTTTCCCGGAACGCAGAATTTGTGACCAGCCCAGGATCGGAGTCAAAGGATTGCGTAATTCGTGGGAGAGATTCGCCAGAAATTCATCTTTACTACGGTTGGCTGTTTCTGCCTGGTGGCGGGCCAACTGTTCATGCAGTAATAACTGCGATCGTACTGTCTCCAACTGCTTGCGCTGCGTGATATCCTCGATCGACAACAGAATCATTAAATCTCGATCTTCTCGTTCAAGTTTACAAGCATTCAGCAGCATGGTTTTGGGCCCGATATTATCAAATAGGTGATCCAACTCAAAGTTTTCAAGCTGAACATCACTAACCAGAATATCTTCCAAAATCCATCGCACTTGGGGGATATTCCACTGCCCGTTGCCTAGCTCAAACAGCGAAGATTTTGCTGTTTGTGACGGTAAAACCTGAAACATTTCATAAAACGATCGATTTGCTTTATTCACTCGGAAATCAGCATCTAGGACCACTAAAGGCGTTTGCACAGTTTCCACAATGGTTTCAGCATAATTTCGGGCCTCCTCCAAGGTTCTGGCACTGCGTTTAAGAGCATCGATATCGAGCAAAACCATCACCACACCGTCAATCTGGTTTTCCGTTGTCCGGTAAGGACGAATGCGGAGGTTGTACCAATATCCCGATAAAGTTTGAACTTCTTGTTCTTTCGTCTGGAGAGTATCAATCACCTCCAAAATCATCTGTTCCAAGTCAGGAACGTTCAGAGTTGAGCGGATGTCGCTAAAAGGTCGTCCAACATCTGTGGGAATCACACTAAAAATTTGCTGTGCCGTTGGCGTAAAGCGTCGAATCTGTAAATCGTTTGTCAGCATTAAGATAGGGATATTGATACTGGAAAGCAAATTTATCAGATCGTTATTGACCAGGCTTTGTTCAATATTTCGGCTGCGAAGTTCATCGTTAGTGGTAGTGAGTTCCTCGTTAGTAGCTTGAATTTCTTCTTTGGCAGTTTCTAACTCCTCATTGGTGCTTTGCAACTCCTCGTTACTCGATAGGATTTCTTCGTTCGCAACTTTGAGGTCTTGGTTGAGACTTTCCTGATCCTGGATCACCGCTTGCAGTTGGGCTTGAGCCGCAGTTTTTTCTTGGTTAGCGGCTGCAAGTTGCTGCCTCAGCAGCTCAATTTCGCGCACTAAATCAGGTTGCTCGAAGCTTTCAGAAGGGAGGGTGCTGAAGTTAAGCACCGAAGGTGAAGCCTCTTCAAATACCACCAAAAAGTAGCGTCCTTCGGCCGCCTGTGGCTGGAACGGAATCACCTCAAAATTGACGATACTCGATCGTCCGCCCGATTCAAGCAATACCTTTTCTTTCCTAATGGTTGCGTTCTGCGTTTGTGCCTGATAAATCGCGGTGCGAAGCTCAACCAGCAAGCCTGCCCTTGCCATTGCCAGCAAATTTAAGTCTGGCGTTCCAGCTACCACTCTCAAGTAAGGATCGATGTCTCCCCGCACTTGCAAGATTTTCATCTGCTCGTTGACAACCACACTGGCTGGGGCATATCGATTTAAAATCAGTTGGTCAGTTTCTTGTTGTAAATCCAAGCTATTCGTAAAATTGTTTTTCACTTCCTCCCGTTCACGTGCTTTAGCGACGGGATAGGAACTCGGCGTAAACGAAAGATTAGGACGAGTCGCAGTCAACTTTTTGGTATAAATTTTAGACTTTTTCTCCACTGAAGTAAACAAGTAGGAAAATTCTCCGGTACTCTCAGAAGTGCCTAACAAGAGAAAGCCCGTTGGCTTAAGACTGTAGTGAAAAATCGGCATCACTTTTTTTTGCAATGACTCTCCCAAGTAGATCAGCACATTGCGACAGCTAACTAAATCGATATTGGAAAAAGGCGGGTCGCTGCCTAAGTCTTGTCGGGCAAATACACAAAGTTCGCGGACTGCCTTGCTGATTCTATAGCTACCTCTTGCTTCGGCAATAAAGAAGCGAGTACGTCGTTCTGGTGAAACATCTACCATCTGGTTTTCTGAGTAGACGCCAGACCTCGCTTTGCCAATTGCCTGTTCGCCAATGTCCGTGGCAAAAATCTGAATCGGTGGCTGGATGGCTCGATCGCCCAAAAACTCTAACAAGCAAATCGCGATCGAATAAACTTCTTCACCTGTCGAACATCCGGCCACCCAAATCCGAATCGGAGTTTCTGCCGATTTATTTTGGGTAATGGTGGGGAAAACCACTTCTTTTAACTTTTCAAAGGCTTCGGCGTCACGGAAGAAACTGGTAACGTGGATCAGGATTTCTTCATACAGGGCTGTGACTTCAGCCGAATTGTATCGAAGATGTTGGGCGTAATCATTCAAGCTTTCCAGCTTGTACAACACCATCCGTCGCTGGATGCGTCGAGCGATCGTCCTGGGTTTGTACTGGCTAAAATCAACGCCTGTAGTGGATTTCAGCAGCGCAAAAATAGTAGCCAGGGCATCTCCCTGTTCGGGCGATTCCTCAACTTTTGTCATGGGAAGCGGGCCAGTGAGAAGGGGATTGTGACTATAGTTTGCCAGTTCCTCGGCAATTTTTTCCGGTGGTAGAACGAAATCGACATTGCCTGTCGCAACAGCGGTATTCGGCATACTATCGAATTTTGCTGTGTCTTGACATTGAGCAAAAGTCATGCCTCCGGCTGCTTTGATTGCCTTGAGCCCCAGTGAACCGTCTCCGTCTCCCCCGGATAAAACTACGGCGATTGCTTTGTGCCCGCGATCGAGCGCCAATGAGGTAAAAAACGCATCTCCCGGCATATATTTGCCATAAATCTTCTCGCGCGGTGATAGTTGCAGCACGCCTTTACATACCACCATCTTGGTGTTGGGCGGAATAACGTAGACTTGATTGGGATCTACAGCTACGCCGTCTTCTACCTCATTAACAGGCATTTGCGTCGTTCTCGCGAGAATCTCGCTCAGCAGACTTTTGTGATTGGGGTCTAAATGCTGAATCAGCACAAACGCCATACCCGTATCAACCGGTAAATGGCTCAGTAACTGCGTGAATGCTTCCAAACCTCCTGCTGAGGCGGCAATCCCAACAATGGGAAAGGGGGCATCGGTTTCGGCTAATTGTTCGCAATCGAGGGCGACTGGTGCGATCGATTCGAGCGTATTTTCTGGAGATAATTGAGGAGAAGTCATAATGTGAAGTCCTCGACTTCATTTATTTAGGAGCCAACATATTTGGTAAGCGTGTGGCTAAGTAATTCGGACTATTTGTATCAAAGCCTACTTAAGCTATCGGCATTATGAAGATCCCTTAAAAATGACCTACACTGTGCGAGCCATGATCTGAGCGCTCTCGAACAACTCTATCTGCTGTTGGGGCGATCGTAACGAGAGGCTGACAATAACCAAGTAGTATATCTGCTTTTGTACTTAGCTTTTTTCACCGACAAGTGTAGCAGACAGCGGGATTACTGATTCCGTATTAATTCTAGCAGTATAAGCGACTTGTGCGCCTTGTATTCCTTTTAAATCTTCTACTCGTTTTTGAATTTCGGAGACTCCAGAAGCTTTTAATGCTGTTAAAAATGCTGCGTCGCTGTAAACATCTTCGGAAAACGAAACTTCGTCACTTTTAGAAAGATTTTGAATGCGGGCGGCTTTGTTGACT
>NZ_JAUBQR010000206.1:0-12023 GCF_036701385.1 Microcoleus sp. Pol12B4
TCAGCTTTCTTCTGCGAGCCTTCGGGTTGATACTTTGAGCATTGGCTTAAGGATATCACACGAAATTATTGGTTGGTTGAGCCCACTTCCTTCTAATAGTTCTCACTACTTTCACATAGTATACAAAAATAATTAAATCCCTATGCTAGGCAGGCAGTAAAACTTCTTTTACAACTGCTGGAGAGTTATATCAGACTGCATTTGGCTCTGCTGCGTTGTGCTTGTATTTCGGGTTTCCGGGCGACGAAGCAAACTTTTTCAGGTGTCGCTCAGGTTCCCGACAGGGCGTTCCATAACTTTACCAAACTTTTACAATTGACCGTAACACCTCAGCCACTGCTTGCGCTGGTATTGATTTGTCCTCTATGTCATTTTTCGGTTCAGAGTCAACGGCAGAAGCGCTTATTAACTTATGCGCTAACTGACCGGCTAAAAGATTTTGCATTTCCCATGTCGATATAATTAGCCACAGTCAGCAGATTTTTTGGAACGGCAACTAATCGAATCAATTTCCGAGAAAAATCTGTTTCTTCTTTTAATTATAAACTTTTTGAGGAGTTGTATGACTGATTAAGTGTATATACTTAGTTGACCGTGGTAATTATATCACCAACTCATCTCTATAGTGCGCGACAGACATAAAATTTAATAAGTTGTGTTCTCAAGCTTGATCGACATCTCGAACAACTCCAGCCTTCGGCGTTTTTCTACCGGGGCGGAGGGCGCGGCGCGATTTATGTATTTTCGTAAAAAAACTAGGTTTCTGGGTTCCGGGGCTATTACTAAAACTATCGCTTTTATTCGCCCTCCGAGCAAGCTATAGCAATCCTTTCGGTAAACGCGCAACGGGTTTTTTGGGAAATTAACAGATGCCATAAGAAGATGACACATTGTTAAAGAAAAAAAAGAGTTCGCACAGGATGGGAGGATTGCTATTGATCTTGATCAGATTAGATATCGGTAGTTGTTGTTTTTTGATTTGACTAATTACCAACAACTCCTTATTAGCGCCTACTGATTTTGTGCTTTTCTTTCTCGCAGTTTCAACAATATTTCTGCATGAACTTCGCGGGTTATGGGATAAAAATAGGTAAGAATCATGCCAGCAATTAAAGCAATTGTGGGCAGCGGCCCGATCGCAACTCGAATCGCAAACAGTGCAGAATCTGGCTGTACGGGTGCAGGCTGTCCCGGAACTGTAGATAAAAATCCAGCTCTTTCTAATGCTTGGCCTACCAACCACAAACCCCCTGCCAATCCGATTTTTTGCAGCAGTACCATGAATGAATAGAAAACGCCTCCGCGTTTTTCTCCTGTTTGCAGTTCGTCGAGATCGATCACATCCGGTATCATCGACCAAGGTATTAGATAAGCCGTGGAAACTCCGACACCTGCCATGACTGCTAATAGGTACATCTGCAATACTTGTCCTGGTTGGAGGAAAAATAGTCCAGCTTGGGCAATAATCCACAAACTCATGCCCATAAAATATACGGCTTTTTTGCCGTATCTCTTGCTGACTTTAGTCCAAACAAATAGCATGATGAATGAACTGACTTGAACTGCGATCGCAACGAAGCTAAAAACGTACGGTGGCTGTTGCATCCAGTTAACAACAAAGTAGGGAATAATAGTAGCAGTCAACTGCACTCCCAGCCAAGAAAAAAGATAAATTCCAATGACGTACAAAAAAGGGCGATTGCTAAATGCAATCTGCAACTGTTCTTTTAGTGGCAAAGATGTAGAATTATCTAGTTCTGCGTTTTCTAATAGTTGGGCTGCGACGTGCTTGCGAGTTCCCAAAACGAACCAGTACAAAGGCAAGACAGAGATAACTGCACAGATTGCACCTAATACTAAATATGCTTGATTCGGGTTGTTTGGAAATACAAGGATGATAATTCCAGCTACGATTAATGAAAAGATGCTGCCGCCAATGGAGAAAGCAAATCGAAAACTAGTAAGGCTAGTGCGTTCGTTGTAGTCTTGAGTAAGTTCTGGAGTTAGGGCAGTGTACGGAAGATTGACAGCCGTGTAGGCGGTGTTGAACAAAATGCTGATTGCAACATAGTACCAAAATAACACTGTGTGATCCGTGCTAGGTACAATCCACTGCAATAAGAAGAATATGCCGAAGGGAATGCCACCATATATTATCCAAGGATATCGGCGGCCCCAAGGGTGAGAAGTACGATCGCTCAAAAACCCCACAATCGGGTCATTTATGGCATCCCAAACCTTGCCAACTACCAAAATATTACTGGCTAAACCGGCAGGTAAACCAGCGACATTGGTAAAGAAAACTAGGAGGTAAAATGCCAAAACATTAGCGGTAATTGCCGGGCCGAGGTCGCCGGCACCGTAAGCTAATTTTGTTGAAAAACTGAGTTTTTTTGTTTCGGGGTTGTTGGAGGCTGGGGGAGGAGGGGAAGTGTTGTTCATAAACTTTGATTTCGGGATTTTGTGGCAGTCACAGTCTTTCCAGTAGGAGTATAACTCGCGCTACGCCCTAATACTAAGTTTTTTGTAGCGATCGGGATAATTCTGAAGATTTGGTAATTGATAATTGGGTAATTGGTAATTGATAGGTTTACGAGATTATTGGTCTTAGGCAATTATTCTTGGTAAAACCTGCCCCTACTTAAGGAAACAGTTGCGAAATCTGAACTTCTATTTCTGGAAAAGCCAGCATTGACAAAACATCATCTTCATTAAATACTGTTTCTTGTCGGTAGTTTGCCTCGCCCGGTTCGCGAAAAACATAAACTTGCCGCGTGTTAACATCAAGTATCCAATAATCAGTAATTCCCGCCTTAGCATAAGCCGGTGCTTTCCGCTTGCGGTGTGTTTCTAAAGTCGTGTCAGCTATTTCTATTAATAAGAAAATATTGTCGGGTGCGGGATGAAAATCTTGGTAAAGCCGAGGGTCGATTTGCACTACAGCAATATCCGGTTCTGGTTCTGAATTATAACTTAGAGTAACCGGGTCTTGGATGCGAATTAAAGCAAGTCCTGCCAGCAGATTTCTGAGATAGTCGGCTGCACAGAGATTAGTTGCTGCGTGGGGAGGATTTTTTGCACTCATTGAAATAATTTGCCCGTCAATTAATTCGACTCGTTCATCGGGATTGAGAATGCCAGTTTCCGTCATGCGGCGGTATTCCTCTACAGTCCACAAGCGTACATCTGTTACAGTCATGGCACAATTTCCTTTGGGGATATTATCTATTATCGATTAACATTCTAGTTTTTCTTAAATTGCTAGGTCAGCAATCTAGATTTAGCTGTAATTGCTCCCACACACCACAAAATGGCATTGACAATTTCCGATCGCTGAATATCTTCTGCATCTAAAAAACTTGCAAACTCTTCCTCAATATTCAAATGGTCGGCAAAATCATAAAGTATGCGCTTGTATTCCGTTGGCATCGGTATTAAAGTAGCTTTCACTAAATCGAAAAGCGCGTTCAAACAGTTGAGGATAGTAGCTGACTCGTCAAAATCTTCGGCATCGAGCAAGTATAGCGTTTCTGCAATGTCGCAAATAGCGTCTATTTGTGTGGGTGGCTTTCCCAGTTCGCTGACATCGATATTGCACAATTGGAGAGCGTTAATAGCTAGTTCTGGACGGGTAAAAAATACAAGTTGACCGCCGGCTATTAAGGGCGGCTCTTGTTCTCCATAGACAATTAGAGTATATAGATTTGGTATTTCGGTGCCGGGGTCGATCCGAAAACCGAACAGCCACAACAATTTTTCTGTATTTGGGTTCGCTGTTTGCAGTGTTGTTGGGAATTTTTTTGGTTCTGACATGAATTTTTAATCCCTATAATACGCTGTTAAACTCGGTTTTTACGAAAAAAAATATTTATAATCTAGATAGAAACCGAGCTTATTAGGCAAGATTCCGTAATCTTTTTCCTATAAATTTTGCTGAATTATGTCGCAGCATTCGGCAACAGTGGCTCTTTTTTCCATTGCTGCTACTAGGGCTTCGTAAGCTGATTTGTGGCTTTCGATCAGGTTTTTTGCTCGCAGCGAACCCCAGTTTTGTTTGAGTTGAATTTCGGAAATGGGACGGCGCAGTTGTGTTAAAATTGCGCTAATTTTTGTGCGGTCTTCTGCTCCTCCTTGTGCGCTGCCGTAAACAAATTTTTCTGCGACTATTCCGGCCATCCACACGGTGCAGTATTGGTCTAAAAGTTGGGAGGAAAGAGTGCCGTTTTGCAGTTGAGATGCTAATTGTTCGTCTTCAAATCTGACGCCGCCTTGGGCTGTTTGACCTTGTTTAAATGCTTCCCAAGCGTTGAGGGCGTAGCTGGTTACGGGAATTCCCAACAGGTGCGCGACTAGGAAGTGTCCGGCTTCGTGGTGAAGGATACGATCGCGCTTTTGTTTGGAAGTTCCTCCCAGCCAATCTAATAAAATTGTACCGCCTTGACCTTGCCACTGGAAACTGTCGAGGGTGGCTAGCCCCAACAGGCAAAAAGTGGCGATCGCAGGTACGGCTTCTGGCAAGTTGAATAGGGGCCCCAACAATATTGAAACGGTGATGGCAAAGATAGAAATAGCGATAATATTCAAAGAAGTGTCTTTCATAATTGGGTATGGGTAACTGGGAATTGGTAATGGGTAATTTGTAATAAGGAATTGGTAATGGGAATTGGTTTTAGAGGTAAACTCAGGTACGATCGCGCGATCGGTTTGGCAGCGTCGGGCCGATCGCAGCAGCCGGGACTTCCGACAAAAACACCATCTTCCAGTTTGACGGAAAATTGTCCCTCCGAAGCCACCGATATTAAAAAGATATTAAAATAAATCAAAGTCCAGTAAAAGTGTTAGTGGAATCCTTCATGTCAGTTTTGGCAGCGATCGCAGTTTTAGGTATCTTGATTGTCGTTCACGAACTCGGCCACTTCCTGGCGGCGAGACTTCAACACATCCACGTCAACCGCTTCTCTATCGGTTTCGGGCCCATCCTCTGGAAGTACCAAGGCCCGGAAACTGAATATGCCCTCCGCGCCTTTCCCCTGGGAGGTTTCGTGGGTTTCCCGGACGACGATCCAGACAGTACAATTCCCCCAAATGACCCGAATTTGCTCAAAAATCGCCCTGTGCTCGATCGGGCGATCGTCATTAGCGCAGGGGTAATTGCCAATTTAATTTTTGCTTACTTCCTGTTGGTGGTGCAATTGGGCACTGTCGGCGCGGCAGAAATGAACTACCTACCGGGAGTTAAAGTCCCGGAAGTCGCTGCGGAAGTCAGTTCGGCCGCCCAACAAGCGGGAATTCGATCGGGCGACGTTGTTCTGTCTGTTGACGGCAAGGAATTGGGCGCTTCCCGCGAAGCAATCAAATTATTGGTCACAGCAATCCAAGATCATCCCAACCAACCCCTAGCTTTGGAAATTCAGCGCCAAGAACAAAAATTTTTGGTGACAGTAACTCCTGAAGAGTCGCCCGACGGCAAAGGTCGCATTGGCGTGCAGCTAACTTCTAACGGCACTGTCGTACGTCAGAGGGCTGGAGTTGTAGAGGCGTTTAGCAAGGCCGCCAAAGAATTTGAGCGGATTGTGGTGCTGACGGTTCAAGGTTTCGGGCAGTTACTTAGCAATTTCAGCCAGACTGCCGACAAGTTGTCCGGGCCTGTGGCGATTGTGGCGATTGGTGCAGGGATTGCCAAATCGGATGCTGCGAGTTTGTTTCAGTATGCGGTGTTAATTAGCGTCAATTTGGCTGTGATTAATATCTTGCCTTTACCTGCTTTAGATGGCGGTCAGCTAGCTTTTCTGTTAATAGAAGGACTGCGGGGCAAGCCTCTGCCGAACCGCATTCAGGAAAATGTCATGCAGACTGGTTTGGTGTTGTTGCTGGGTTTGGGAGTTTTCTTGATTATTCGCGATACTGCAAATTTGGCTGGGTTCGATTTGCGAAATTTCATGCAATAGTAAATTAAGGAAGAAGGAAGAATTATGTCTAGTTTTCCTTTTTCCTATTTTCCCCTCTACTTTTTTTCCTACGCAAGCGAGGCAGATCCTCTGGTTATGGGTTCCCCGGTCGTGCCGGGAAGTTAAAAAAAATAACAAATGACTAATGACTAATGACTACTGACTAATGACTAATGACTACTGACTAATGACTAAAAAGTTAAGTTTAAAACAACGATCGCTCGAAATTCTGATTCGCCTCAAACGCCTCTATCCAGAAGCTCCTTGCACTCTGAACTACGAAACTCCCGTGCAGTTGCTGGTGGCGACGATTCTCTCAGCTCAGTGTACGGACGATCGAGTAAATCTGGTAACGCCGGCTTTGTTTGAGCGTTTTCCCGATGCGGAGGCTTTGGCAAATGCTGATTTAGAAGAATTGGAAAGTCTCGTGCGATCGACTGGTTTCTACCGGAATAAGTCTAAAAATATTAAAGGTGCTTGTCAGGCGATCGTCAATAAATTTAACAATCAAGTGCCGCAGCGGATGGAACTGCTGCTAGAATTACCCGGAGTTGCCCGCAAAACAGCTAATGTCGTTCTCGCCCACGCTTTTGGTATTAATATGGGCGTGACCGTAGACACTCACGTCAAACGTTTGAGTCAGAGGTTGGGATTGACCGAACATACTAATCCTATAAGGATCGAGCGGGATTTGATGATATTGTTGCCGCAGCCGGATTGGGAAAATTGGTCGATTCGGTTGGTTTATCACGGCAGGGCCGTTTGTAATGCGAGAAATCCGGCTTGCAATATTTGCGAACTTGCAGATTTGTGTCCTTCTGCTAATATTACGCACGGGTGCGTCAGTGCCGAGGCTAGCAACTAGCATTAAAATATAGAATCTGAGGCACATTACAATTGCTGAAATGAAGAGTTTATAAATGAACTCGCTCGGTCGCTCGTTTTTTGAGTTTGCTATAATTATTGTCAACAGCTTAATGCTAAGGAAGTAAGTATATGAGTATTGCGATTTCCCTCAGTCCAGAAATAGAGGCACTACTTCGTGAAAAAGCGAATCGGGAAGGACAAGATATTAGCCTTGTTGCGGCCCAATTGCTAACTCGGATATTAGAATGGGAAGCCCGAGACTCTGAAGAAGCTATTGAGGGTATTCAGGAGGGGTTAAATGATTTTGAGTTAGGACGGTTTCGTTCTTTTGATGAATTTGCTAAATCACAGCGCACCAAGTACAGTTTTCCAACAAACTGATGAGATATCTCATTGAAATTTCTAGCGTTGCAGAAGCACAAGCGGATAGTGCATTCCTGCTATTATCTCAGATGACATCACCAGAGAAAGCAAGGGAGTGGTATGAGGGATTGCTGAAGGCGATCGAGTCTTTATCAGCGATGCCCAAACGTTGTCCTATCGCCAGGGAAAATCAATACTTCAGTAAAGAAATTAGGCAGTTACTTTATGGTAAAGGGCGCAACTCATACCGCATTCTTTTCACTATTGCCGAAAGTGAAGATGTGTCCGCAGTTCGCATCCTCCACATTCGACACGCTGCACAACAAACTCTTGGCGAGAACCAGGAGTAGTTCCTAGGGTGCGTCAGCTCGAATTCGAGCAACTGTCGATCGCACAATATTAGCTGAGGCACCCTGCAAATGAGATAAGTTGTTATGTGTAAATAAAAATATTTAAAATTAAAGTTATCCAAAAAGACAAAAATATAGTAAAATAGTAGATTGTGATTAATCTAAGGATATCAACAGATTATGGCTAAAAAGAGCATGGTCGAGCGCGAGAAAAAGCGCCAGAGACTCGTAGACAAGTACGCCGACAAGCGGGAAGACCTGAAAGACCAGTTTGACCAAGCTAACAATCAGATGGACAAAATGGCGATTCACCGCCAACTACAACAGCTACCCCGTAGCAGTTCGCGGACTCGCTTGCGGAACCGCTGCTGGGCAACTGGACGGCCCAGAGGTTACTATCGTGACTTCGGACTGTCTCGCAACATGATGCGAGAAATGGCTCACGAAGGTCTTTTGCCCGGTGTTGTGAAGTCTAGCTGGTAGCACGAAGGAAGAAGGAAGAAGGAAGAAAGAAGGAAAAAACTCACAATTAATCGGCAGGATTAGGTTTGGGGTTGATTTTTGTTTCAGACTTATGAGTTAAATTTTCCTCCTTCTTGCTTCACTGGCCACAGCATTTATCGATGCCGAGACTTTCGAGTAACAAGTCGCTGACGGCATTGGCGATCGCAAATTCGCCGTAGAAGCTTTTAGAAAAATCATAGGCCTGCATTTCGGTGACGATCGCAATTACGAGGCTGCCCACGTCATTTTCGCCTTCCATGCGCTGGCGGACATAGATTTGGGCAGCTCTTTTAGCTATTTGCTGGTTGGCTGCTTCTGGGATAAACTCGGAGTCTAGCCAGGCCAGCAGCCTTTGTTGGAGCCATTGGCCTTCTTGTTCAGGGTTTTTGGCGGGCGGTAAGGTAATAGGTTCAATGGTTTCAGACATGATTATTCCTAATTGCTAATGTTGACTTTGAAAAGTTAACTGAGAAATGACAACTGATAAATATATGCAATATGATATACCGACAATTATACAAGGATATGCCCAAGGCTACTTCTTGATGGCAAATGACGGCGAGGAAAGTTTGGGGTGGTATTCCAGCCGACAGCGGGCGCTGATTCCCCTCGATGAAAGATTTACCTATCCGAAATCCCTGCGTCGCCAAATCAATCAAAATCGATTTTCGGTGGCGGTAAACCGCGATTTTGGGGCGGTGATTGAGGGTTGTGCCGATCGCGAAACGACTTGGATTTCTAAGGAACTCAAGAAGATTTACTGGGGTTTGTATGAGGCCGGTTGGGCTTACAGCTTCGAGACTTGGTGCGGGGACGAATTGGCGGGTGGTATTCTCGGACTGTCGATCGGCGGTGCGTTTATTGGGGAGTCGATGTTTTACCGAATTCCCGAGGGTTCTAAGGTGGCGATGGTGAAGTTGGTGGAGAGATTGCGCGATCGATCTTATCTACTTTTCGACGCTCAAATGAACAATCCGCACTTGGAAAGATTCGGCGCTTATACTGTCAAAGAAAAACTGTATAACACTCTTTTGCAAGCAGCTTTGAAGCGCCGTTGCTCGCTATTTTGAAAGCTTTGAGCTAATACCGAAAGGCCGCTAGGGAATGAATTCCACGGGGCTTTTAGCTAAAGTCCTCGCTATGAGGACTAAATGAGTTCTTCAGTCCTCTTGAGAGGACTTTAGCTTTGAGGCAGGGAATTCATTCCCTGCCGGACTGCCGGACTCAACGAAAGACGGTTAAATTGACACTAATGGACAGTGCCATGTCCTTACCCATAGCTAAAATTTTCAGCCTCGGTATAATGTTGAATATTCAAGTCGATCGAGAAAAAAGCAATGATAGATCCAGTCAGCGCGGGTTTGGGTTTGGGTTGGGTATTGGTGCAACCTATTTTGACCGAATTGGCTAAAGCAGCTTTAGACGACTACGTTAAAGATTTTTTTAAAGGTTGTATTAAAGATGTTGAAGGACTTGCAAAAAAGCCCTTCGCTCAAAATGCAGTTCGCGATGCCCTGAAATCCTTTATTATATTGTTCGAGCAGGAATTAGAGCGATCGCACTTAGACAAAAAACAGATCAAGCAATACTTGCGACCGTTACGCCAATTTCTTAAACAACCTGATGTCGGGCAAGTTTTGGGAACGGCGTTTCAAGGCAATTGTAAATATTTAGACACTGGTATTTTAGCTCAGCACTGGCAAAATTTGCGCTTGCAACATCCGGTGCGACAGATTTTTCCCACCTTCACTCGGATTGTACCTGCTAATTTTTTACAGGAGCAACCGGTTTCCTCGCTTCCCGATACGTTTAGTTGGGAACAAGTCGCAGAAAAGTATCTGAAAAGCGTTAAATTAATTATCCAGCAAAATGCAGAACTGCGACAAATTTTAAACACAAATCAATTTGCCAGCATGGAGCGCAGTCTCGCGACAATTGCTCCGATTCCGGCTGAATTTAACTTAGCAAGTTATCAAGAAGGACTGCGAGAACTCTATGAATATTCGTTGAATTTAGACAATTTAGATAAGAGGTCTGGAGAATACGAAGGAAAACTGACAATTAAAGAAATATTTATTCCCCAAAACGTGCGATCGTGTCAGGAATATTTGCCGAAAGATTATGAATTGCCCAAGGAGATTCAAAAGCGATTGCGGGAACGGGGGGACATAGCCGCCGAAGTAAGTCCAGAAGATTTGGAACGCCACCAAAAAGCTTATACTCAACAGCAAACTCGCTCAGTGCTTGACGTGATTGATGATGTCACTTACCGTTATCTAGTAATTCTAGGCGATCCGGGTTCGGGGAAATCTACGCTGTTAAAATATCTAGCGCTTCAGTGGGCAAAATTATCTGCCAATGACTTGTCATTGCACCCGATTCACTTACTGATTGAATTGCGGAAATACAATCGCAGTCTAGATGAAAAAAAGTGCCATAATTTTCTAGAATTTATCGAGTGCGACTCTAGTCGGATCGACCATTTAGACAAAAATATCCTGCACGAATGGCTGAATGCTGGTCGCGCTGTCGTCATGTTTGACGGGCTAGACGAAGTGTTCGAGTTGGAAAAACGCAATCGGATTGTTGACCAAATTCATAGCTTCACTCAAAAATATCCAACGGTGAAAACCATCGTCACTTCTCGCGTTATTGGCTACCAGCAGCAGCGGCTGAAAAATGCCGAATTTCATCACTTTATGCTGCAAGATTTTGAATCCGAACAGATTCAAAATTTTATCCAGAAGTGGCACGATTTGACATTGATAGATCGCTTAAAAAAAGCTGATCTTTTAGAACGCTTGCAGCAAGCAATTGCGACATCTAATTCAATTCGAGAATTAGCCGGAAATCCCCTGTTGCTGACAATGATGGCAATTCTCAATCGCAATCAGGAGTTACCGCGCTTTCGGGCGAAACTTTATGAAGAAGCATCAAAAGTGCTCCTGCATAAATGGGACTTTGAAGTGAAAGAAAAACTAAATCATGACAGAATTGACCCTTATGTAATTGACGAAGAAGTCAAACAAAGTATCTGCGGGCGAATTGCCTACACAATGCAGTCTAGTGGCAAACACTTAGGAAATATTATTAGTCGCGAGGATTTGCGGCAAACTATTACTGATTCATTGAGCGGCTTGATCGGAACTGAGGCAACTGCTTGTGCTAAGTTGATGGTAGACCAACTGCGCGATCGCAATTTTATTTTGTGCTTCTTGGGTGGATACAATGAAGATTATTTTGCCTTTGTCCACCGCACGTTTTTGGAATATTTTTGTGCTTGGGAGTTTGTCCGGCAATTTGAGAAACAAAAAACGCTTAATTTAGATGGTTTGATAGAAGTTTTTCGAGAGCATTGGCGAGATGAGTCTTGGCATGAAGTGTTGCGTTTAATTGCGGGAATGCTGCATGCTAAGTTTACAAGTCAAATCCTAGAATACCTGATTGGTGAAAATGGGGAAGCAGAAAACTTTAGCAATCTGTTTTTGGCGACACAGTGTGTTTCTGAAGTCAAGAATAGAAATGATATCGCTGCTATTGCTGGGAATTTGCGCGAGCGAGTTAAAGAGTTAACTAAGTACGGAAATATCAATGCTTCTACACGTCAAGAAGATGACGAGCTAGTTTATAAAATTCGCAGAGAAGCAGTAGCAGCAGTTGCAGCCACTTGGAAAGATGACCCAGAAACCTTACCTTGGTTCAAACAACGCGCTCAATCTGACGATAATTGGGATGTGCGAGGTGCAGCAGTCCAAGAATTAGCACGGGGGTGGAAAGATGACCCGGAAACCTTACCTTGGCTCAAACAACGCGCTCAATCTGACGATGATTCGGCTGTGCAACAAGCAGCAGTCGAAGAATTAGCACGGGGGTGGAAAGATGACCCGGAAACCTTACCTCTCCTCCAACAACTGGCTCAATCTGACGATAATTGGGATGTGCGAGGTGCAGCAGTCCAAGAATTAGCACGGGGGTGGAAAGATGACCCGGA
>NZ_JAUBQR010000207.1:0-11893 GCF_036701385.1 Microcoleus sp. Pol12B4
TTTGCACAGCGGTGATTTGCTGTGTACTTTTCCGGGACATTCTATGGAGGTGAATTCGGTGGCGATTAATCCGAAGCTCCTGGTAATTGCTAGCTGCGGCGGGGCTGATAATACGATTAAGCTGTGGAATTTGCGGAGTGGTGAGTTGCTGCGGACTTTAAGGGGTCATTCTGACAATGTGAATGCGGTGGTTTTTAGCCCGGACGGTAAAATATTGGCAAGTGGCAGTTCGGATGCGACGAGTAAGGTTTGGGATGTGGAAAGTGGCAAGTTGTTGCGAACTCTTTCGGGGTTGAATGTTGGGGTGAATTCTGTGGCGATCGCGCCGGACGGTCAGATTCTGGCTAGCGTCAGCAATGATTATACGATTAAGCTGCGGAATTTGCACACGGGCAGTTTGTTGCGGATTTTAAATACTAATTCTGGAAGGGGAAAGGGTGTAACGAATTTAGGAACGACTGAGGCGGTGCATATTTTGCAGAATTATGTGAGTCGGGGCGAGTCGGTTGCTATCAGTCGGGACGGTTTGACTTTGGCTAGCGGGTGCGATGATAATACGATTAATATTTGGAATTTGCAGACCGGGGAGCTGTTGAGCACTCTTAAGGGACATTCGGGTACTGTGTACTCGGTGGCGATCGCACCTTCGGGCAATTTGCTCGCCAGCGGCAGTGCGGATCAGACTATTAAGATTTGGCGGTGCGATTAGTTAATGGGCAGTGGGCAGTCGGCAGCGGGCAGACAATTCCGGTTTTGCCCTTACGGGGTAGCGTTTTGAGCGAATTTGAAAAAAAAATTGGCTGGGGGGTTGCGCTAATGACTATAAGTTTGCTATATTAAGTTTCACTGCTGGTGTAACTCAGTTGGTAGAGTAGCTGATTTGTAATCAGCCTGTCGCAGGTTCAAATCCTGTCACCAGCTTTATTAGTATAATTTTGATAGATATAACTATCTACAAATCACAAGCTCTATGTTGACGATCGAGCAAATTGAAGCCGCTATCCTGGATCTACCACCAGATAAGTTTCATCAACTTTTGGAATGGTTTCTTGAGTTGGATTATCGGCGTTGGGACGTGCAGTTAGAACTAGATATTGCTGGCGGTAAGTTGGAAGATTTAGCCCAGGAGGCGATCGCAGATTTTGAGGCGGGGCGCTATCGGGAAATTTGATGCACTACACGATTCGTCGATTTTGGGAATGCTACAACGCTTTACCTGAAACCGTAAAGCTTTCCGCCGATAGATGTTACGAATTACTCAAAGCCGATCCAACTCATCCATCGCTGCATTTCAAAAAAGTCGGCAAGTATTGGTCAGTCAGAGCCGGACAAGACTACCGAGCTTTGGGTATAGGGATTGAGCAGGGTATTGTGTGGTTTTGGATCGGCGCGCACGCAGAGTACGATCGGCTTATTGGCTAACAGTAACATCAATTTTACCTAACGCAGCGCAGGCTGTTTTCAACCATTCAATTGTTGCTGCATCAAGTACGGGTTCCAGCTTCTCGACTACAGCAGCATGATAATTATTTAACCATGCGAGTTGAGTCTTTGACAGCCGATCGACATTTATTAATTTGCGCTCAAACGGAATATACGTCAGCGATTCAAATCCGTACCAAACCGTACCGTTTTTTGATGGCATTTCCCTGACAACATAGAGATTTTCGATGCGAATTCCGCCCCATCCCGGTTCGTAATATCCCGGTTCGATGCTCGTTACCATTCCCGCTTCCAGGGGATACTGCACAGATTTGCTGATGCCGTTTGGCCCTTCGTGACCGGCTAAAAACGCGCCTACTCCGTGCCCGGTGCCATGTCCGTAGTCTAGCTGTTCTTGCCATAATACCGCACGGGCGATCGCATCTAATTGCGCTCCCGTTGTTCCTTTGGGGAATTGTTGCATTGCACAGTTGATGTGCGCGATTAACACTGTGGTGTAGTGTTCTATTTGTAGCGCCGTCGGTTCTCCGATACTTATTGTTCTCGTATCGTCGGTTGTACCTGCTAAATATTGCGCGCCTGAGTCAAGCAGCAGCAATTCTCCGGGTTTTAAGGTGATTTCAGGGCTGGGGGTTCCGTAATGTACGATCGAGCTATTGGCTCCCGCACCTGCGATCGTTCTAAAAGTTAAAGTCTGAAAATCAGTTTCTTGCTGGTAAAATCTTTCAATGCTTTCTTTGACATCAAACTCGGTCACTACATTACCATTTTCTAGCTGTTCTGTCAACCACTTTAAAGTCAAAGTTTTCGCTCGACTTGCTTTGAAATTTGCTGATTTCATCTGCTCGATTTCAACGGGATTTTTGCGAGCTTTCATCCCTTCTACCGGATGAGTATCAAAAACTATTTCGATGTTGTATAACTGCGCTTCTTGATGGTTTAAGATTAACTGGTACGTGCCTGCTGTGCTGTGTTTCGGGTCTAAAAGTACCCGAACTTTATGTGGCAAATTTACGCAAATTTCTAATGTATGCGGATAGTCTGCATAAGGAAGCAAAGTTACATCCGCCCGCAATTCTTGCTTGATTTCTAGTGAAATCCGTTCGGTGTTTGTAAACAAAAACGCTGACTCTGGGGTGACAATGGCATAGGATATGAAAATGGGAATATGGGGAATATCCGAGCCTCGGAGGTTGAACAGCCACGCTATTTGATTCAGGTTGGTAATCGGAAGCACATCGATGTTGGCTTTTTGCATCGCTTCCCTGACTCGCGCTAATTTTTCGGCGGCGGTTTCTCCTGTCAGGGATGCAGGTAAGCTAAATATGAGCTCTGCATCAATCGCGGGTAAAGTCTCTGCTGTTTGCCAAGGAGTTTGCGATCGCACTTTGTCTGTCAAATTCTCCCGGATTGGTATGAACTCAATCTCCGCATTCGCGAATTTTTTCACCCAATTTTGATATTGCTCTGTCGCTACTGTAAACGGGTCAAAACCCAGGCGAACTTTTGTGGATTTTCCTGCCCATTCTACCGCCAGTTTTTCTAAAGTTTCAATTAAGGTTAAATTTCCTTCTAAGCCGAGTTTCGATATTTGAATAATTCCAGTATCGACTTGCAACTCGGCTTGTTCGTAATAGCGGGAATCCACAAACAACCAAGCGGCATCTTTACCAACCAACAAATCACCAGCGGAACCGGTAAAACCGCACATCCAAGCTCGCCGCTGCTTGGCTGCTGGAACTGATAAATTTAAGTGTTCGTCAACCGCTGGGATGAAATAGCAATCTAATTCATAATCGGCCATCAAATCGCGCAAGTCTGCCAGTTTTGCAGCGGAGGTATCTTGGATATTTGTATTTGCTTTTAAGTTAGTGGCAACCATTTTGAATTTTCCTATTTTACTTGTTTAAAATTGTCTTCAAACCTTTAACTAATCTCCTAATACCTGCGGTGGCGGTTGCTTTCTCCAAAGCACCGTAAGCAACACGCAAATAGCAGCCGCTATCCATGCCGAAGGTTGTACCGGGAAGCACTGCTACGTGATATTCGCGAATTAATTGTTCTACTAATTCCATTGTATCGATATCAGTATCAACTTTCAAGAAAAAGTAAAAAGCTCCAGCGGCTGGGGAAATTGTACACAAGTTTTGGATGGTATTGAGTTCGTCTAATACGAGTTGGCGCACAGATGCGATCGCCTTTACATAATTATCGCAGTAACCTCTACCAACTTGCAAGGCTCCCAGGGCTGCATACTGAGAAATTACGGGCGGACAAATTAAGATGGTATCTTGAATCTTTCTCACTGAAACCAGCAAGTGTTCTGGGATTACCATATACCCGACCCGCCAACTCGCAAAACCGTAGGCTTTGGAGAGGCTAAACAGAGAAATTGTATGTTCGCTGCTGTTGGGAAAAGCGGCGGGTGAACAGTGTTTGACGCCGTTATAAGTAAAATATTCGTAAGCTTCATCACTGATGTGATAAATGTTGTGCTGGCGACAAATTTCGTTAACTTCCCGGAGTGCTGCGACCGAATAAACAACACCAGTGGGATTATTTGGTGAAATGGTAACTATGGCTCGCGTTTTGTCGGTAATTGCTTTTTCTATAGCATCGATATTAAGTTGATAATTGGCGTCAGTTTCTACTATCACAGGTCGGCAACTTGCCATAATTGCCGCCATTTCGTGGTTGAAGTAATAAGGTGATTGGATAATAATTTCGTCTCCCGCCGAGGTGATGGCGAGAATGGCGTTGGTAAATCCCATATTGCTGCCGGCAGTAACGACAATGCAGTTTTTGCTGTTAATTTCTATGTTGTTATCTGTTTTTAGTTTGGCTGCGATAGCATCTTGTAATTGTGGAATTCCTTCCACGGCTTTGTATTTGTGATTGTCGGTATTTGCGAAGAATTCGGGAATTCGGTCAAATGATTCTTGTGGCGGATTGTAGTAAACTACGCCTTGTCCTAAAGATATTGTTCCCGGATTTTGGCGGATAAGTTCGCCAACTATTGGAATTATGGGCGACTGTACCGATTGCATCCGAGTCGCGTGATTTTTCATCATATATTATAGGTAATTGTAGGGACAAGTTTACTAATAATGTACGTCCTTAAGCAAGTTTACTATTTCACGCACGCGCCTCTCCACTTCAGGATCTATGTAATTCTATTTTAGAACCTTGTGGCGACTTAAACACTTTAACTTGTGCGGGCAATCTTTCGCCTAATTCTCGAACGTGGGTAATCACTCCAATCAGCCTGTCTCGCTGTCGCAAAGATTCTAAAATTTGAGTAACGCTTTCGAGAGTTTCGGTATCTAAAGTACCAAATCCTTCATCGAGAAACAAGCTGCCCAAGTGAGAGCCTTGAGACAGTTTTTCTGACAAAGCTAAAGCCATTGATAAGGAAGTTGCAAAGGTTTCGCCACCGGAAAGAGTGCGTACTCGTCTAGCTTCGCCGCCGTTCCAATTATCTGTTACCCAGTATTCGCCGTCTTGGTTTCTTAATTTGTAGCGATTTTCGGTTAATTCTTGCAAAATTAATGTGGCGCTGACGACTAATTCTGCTTCTAAATGTTCTAGAATGTAAGATTGAAATTCGTTGGATTTGAGATTCTGCGCTAAGGTGTGATAAGTTTGCTCTTGTTCTGTGAAATTTGTGATTTGCTGTGACAGTCTTTCGGCTTGTTCGAGATTTTGGGCTGCTACTTGAATCCAAGCTAAAAGTTCGGCGCGGTTGTTGTTGGCTTGTTTGAGGTTTTCTTGGGCGGTATGTTTTGCCGATCGCACTTGTGCTAAATTATTCTCATCGGTAGTTCTGCCTGCGATCGCCTCGCTCAAATCTTTCGCCCGCGTCTCTAACTGAATTTTTGATTCGCGGTGAGAGCGAATAGCATTTTCCCATTCTGATTGTTCCTTAACTGTCGCAACCGCGGCTAAAAATGTCTCTTCTGTGAAATCAGCCGCCGTTAATTTTGCTGACCATTCCAGGTTTAGCTGCTGTTTATGAGCCTGGGCTTGCCCAAAAGCCTCTCCAGCTTGTTGCTCTCTCTCTGCTGCTTGAATAACCTTATTTTGAGCAGTTTGATATGATTTTTCGGCAACTTTCAGCAGATTGGCCAAGTCTTGCTTGTCTTGTTCTAAGACTTTTGCTAAATTAGCATAAGGTTGATATTCGGTAATTTGATAAAGCGCATTTACACAACTTTGCAACTGCTGGTGCCGGCGGTCTGATTCGGCGATCGCATCTTGATATTCCTGCTGTTTAGCTGCTAGATTCGCCACCGCAACATTAAATCTTTCCTGAAAATTATCATATTCCAATGATGCCAGTTGGAACTGCTGTTCGGTTTCGCGGTATTGGCGATCGCTCTCTTTAAGGATTGCCAACTCCTGCTGCAAGCCCAAGCTTTCCCAATGAGTAGTTTCCAGAACTTGAGCGATTTGCTGCTGCAATTCGGCAACTCTATTCGCAGTTAATGCGAGCATTTGAGCAATTTCTGACTCTTTTTGCAGGCAGGCTGAAACTGTACTTTTTGCCTCAGCAGCCAAACTTTGAGCATCTTGAAAAACCTGATTTGCCGCCGCCAATTTCCGCCGCAAACCAGCTACATCAACAATATTAGAATTCGGCAAAGGAGGCAGACTTTCGCTCTCAGGATGCACCCCCCCGCACACCGGGCAAGTATCCCCAGGATTCAGCGACATTCTGATAGCAGTCACACTCTCTAAACGTGCGGCTTCCGCATTAGCGGTTTCCGCCGATTCTAACTCGCGGCTGCACTCTTTTAGCCGGAGTTCAACGGCTTCTAAATTAGTGGTAACCTCCACATATTTTTTTTGAGCGCTTTCCTTCTCTGTGATCGATTTATCCAACTGTTCTTGCTGAGTCTTTTGCTGCTTGGTAATTAGCTGAAGTTCCATCAATAAGGGTGAAATTTGCTGCAATTGCTCTAAACGCTTTCCTCCTAGCGAATACTGTTCGAGCTGTGCCGCTGCTTGAGTAACTCGAAAACCTGCGCCTTGAATTTTAGTGTTAGCAGCTTGCAGTTCTTTATCTGCTGCTTGAAAAAGGCGGAGTTTTTCCTGTTGAATTTTTTGGGCAAGCGCAACTTCTTTTTCTAATTGAGCGCGCTGTTCTTCATATACTTTAGCAACAGCTAGAGCATCTTCGCGAGCCTTAATTTGTGGCGCTAGCACCTCTTCTTTGGCTTTTGCCGCGTCAAGTTGCTGCTGCTCTACTGCTAGCTCAGAGCGAGCTTTAATTAACTGCTTTCGTGCTGCCACCGAGGCACTTTCGGCCGTTTCATACTGACTTCGAGCCGATCGCACTAAAGCCCAATCTCCCTGTAAATGATTGGCAGCTTGCGCTCTTTCTAAACGCTGTGCTAAAATTGTTACCTCGGCAAAATTAGCATTTAATTTAGCCAGTTCTTGTTGCAGCTCTTGCCAGCGAACGATTTGCGAAAATAGCTGTTCCTCTTCATCTAGATCCTTCTGAGCTTTCATAACGGCGCGATCGAACTCAGGCAACTGCTGCTCTAAAATCAAAAGTTGCGATCGTCTTTGATCCACCTCATCCGCCGTCGGCGCACTTAAATCCGCTAGCTGCCTTTCCACCATTTCCCGTTCCTGTTTCAGCAACTTTGCGAGTTCATTTGTTTCCTTCCGCATCTGCTCAAAAATCTCAAATCCCGCTAGCTGCCGCAAAATTTCCCGGCGTTTTGAAGTATCCCCTTTAATAAATTCATCAAACTTGCCTTGAGGCAGAACAATTGCTCGCGTAAAAGTATCAAAATCCATTCCTAAAATCTGTTCAATGGTATTTTGAACAGCAACGATACTCGTCCCCAAAGTTTCCCATTCCCCATTTTGCCAGTTGTCCAAAATCACCTTATTTTCCGGAGATTTCGGACGAAAACGCCACCTTCGGGTCACCCGATACTGTGCCGAACCCACAGAAAAACGCAACTGCACTTTTAAATTTTCGCTACCTTGACTTGCCAAATCACTTACTTGTTTGCCGCTGCGAGTAGTAGTGCCAAAAAGAGCGTAAGTCATGGCATCTAACAGTGAAGATTTTCCCGCACCTGTAGCACCAGTAATTGCAAACAAATCGAGTTGAGAAAAATCTAAACGCTGTTCCTGGCGGAAGCTGGTAAATCCTTCGAGAATAAGTTCGAGTGGACGCATACTGATTTTAAATTTTAGATTTGGGGTTTTAGATTGTTATATTCAGGTCTACTGTCTTCCTTGTACAGTCTTCCCGATCCCCCCTAACCCCCCTTAACAAGGGGGGGACAAGAGTATTATCAAAGTCACCCAACAACCAGGGGGATTTAGGGGGATCTAGACTCAACTACAAGCGACATTGAGCGTGGGTTTCAGTCTTAAAACTATTTGAAATTTTAGATTGTTGATGTGGGATTGTATCTTTTTACCCATTTAATTGTTAACTGTTTCCTTAAACTTCTTGTACAAATTTTGAAATTCCTCCAATACGGTCGGTTTCGGTGTCGTTCCCAAGCGGTTTTGATAATAGTTGCAAAACTCTGCTGCCGGATCGAAATTATTGGGATCGATATTAGTTATTTCTGTTGCTTCTAGCGCTGCATCTGGATAGCGCGGTTCAATTAACAGCGCTTGAGAACAAATTTGGCGCACTCGATCGGCAAGTCCGATTTGCGGACTGTCCAGTTCGACAATTACTTTCAAGAAACCCGGGTGATACTGATGAGCTTCTAAAGTTTCATCAAGATTGTCGTTATGACATTTAAGCACTTTTAACGGCTTGTGGCAAGCCACAGGCTTAAATTCCACCTTTGCCTGACTTCCCGGCTCAACTTCTATCAAGCAAAATCCTTTTTCCTGTTCCGCTTCTCCAAAATCTAACTGAATCAAAGAACCCGAATAATAAGCGGGAGAAGTCTCAGAAACCCGCTGGTGAATGTGGATGTGTCCGAGGGCAACATACTGAGCTTCCGGCGGCAGAGTTTGCGATGAGAGCAGGTATTTTTCTCGCGTGTAATAAGCGACTTCGGATTTTGCCAACCGAGCGCCATCAATGCTCATGTGTCCCATGAGAAAATTGACCGTATTGTCTCTAAAATCCCTGGTTAAATCTTCGAGTAAATATGCTACGATTTCGCGGTAATCTTTTCGGCGATCGGCATCGCCAGACTGCCAGAGAGAATTAGCATCTAACAGTCTTTGTTCGGAAGCAAAAGGCATCGCTCCCACACAAAGTTTACCGCTTTTTGTATTAAGAGTAATTGTGCCACCGTCTGCCGAAAGCCTGGGTTTGCCTAAAGCGCGAACACCTGCGAGGGAAAGCAATTGCGCGATGCTGTCGATGCGGGATGCCGAATCGTGATTACCGGCGATCGCAATTGCGGGAATTCCGGCGGCTTGGAGTTCGCAGAAAAAGTTATAAGCAATGCGTTCGGCGTAAGCGGTGGGGTTGGGTACGTCGAAAATGTCGCCCGCGACGAGCATAGCATCGACATCCAAGGCTTTTGCTTGCTTCAAAATCTGTTCAAGGGCGATCGCAATTTCAAAAGTGCGATCGATTCCTCGAAAACGTCGCCCTAAATGCCAGTCAGCAGTATGAATTATTCGCATAGTACGAGGAGTATTTTGTTTATTTTAATACTTTGTGCGATAGCTGCTATATGAATTGATTCATTCTCCGGCTGTTATACTCACTCCGACAGCCGATTAACTCGAATTAGTAGACTTCTCAGTGTTTCTAGATTAGAAATAGCTTCATTAATGCGTACAGCCAACCGTTCCCAGTTTTGGTCGTTTGTGCAGACAATTATGCCCGTATGGCAGAGTTTAACGTATACAGTCGAATAAAATCCGGTCTATTTAATGTCAAAACTGCCCGATTATTGCTAATAGCAAAATCTAGAACTTCTTCATCCGGAATCTTTTGGTTAGCATTCCCCGCTTCTTGAACTGTCAGCACATCATGACCAAAATTTCGCAGTAATTTTACAACAGGAAGCGGGGATTGTTCATCTGCATAAAGACCCGCCACAGTTTATGCCTGTTCCTGTTCTCGAATTGCTCTTTCAATCTCATCAGGATATGCCTCAGCATAACTAAAAGCATTCACCAAATCTACGGCACTCAGATCGGGATGACCTTCTAGAATATGAGCATCCGTGGCACTTTGACGGCGATAACTTACCAACAGCCAAACAGGAATCCGAGTTTTTCGGATACAGGCTTCTCCGCCCATGACACCGGGAGTCTTTTGAATTCCCGGCCAAAAGTTGGTTAAACTTTGGGCGAGAAATTGTATAGCTTGAGCCTTTTCTTCGGGAGTTAAAGCCAAGAGTTGCGGTTGCAATTCTTTGAGTGTCATCTTCGTATTAACTGAAGTCATAAATATTAAGTTTTGTCGTCCTAGAGGTATTCTAGCACTATTATACTCACAACTTTCATTCCACAGGCTTCACATCGTGAAACCGAGTATAATCAACCACCCGCCCTCCCGTCGCCGATTTCAAAAGAATATCTACAAACCGCATATTCCACATAATTTCAGAGGCGACAAAAGAATGTCGCGCGTGAATAGTTTGCGAAACGGTTTCGTCAATTCCTGTTAAAGTAATTACAATTTCCGCTTGCTGTTCCATCAAGTCTTGGGCAGTAAGTTGGTACAAAGGACTGCTCTCCTCAATTGCGTGCATAACCGTCCAAGTTAAAGCAAAAATCGGAGAGTGACTCCGCATCAATTGCAAATCGTAAAAACGCCGCATAAATTCTCCTTCCGCTGTTACCTCGTCGCGGATCAAAGTAGCTCGCTGCTGCGCTTCTAAAATCTGGTTAAAACGCTGATTAGCAGTGCGGTACATCAGAGTCGGAACACCGTTAAAAGGAGCGATTACAGCTACGCGGCTGAAGATAACTCTGGCTGTTGGTCGAGAAAATCTAGCAAAAGCCAGTCCCGTCACCATTGCAACTCCCCACAAAGCAAAAAGCGCTTGGATCGCAACTATAGTATTAGCGTAATCATTGCGCGGATACATAGCGCCGTAGCCGATCGTCGCCATTGTTTGCACGCTGAAATAAAAGGCATCTTTGAAAGAACCCGGTCGCGCGTTAGCAATGCAATCTCCTCCCGCCAAGTAAGCTAAGGCAAATAAAGAATTCGTGACTGTATACGACAGACAAATGAGTATGAAAAATCGCGGCCAAGAAAGAATTAGCAGCCTGTGGTAGAGGTCGGCAAAATGCAGGCGAGGTACTCCCAACTTGACAATATTTAAGGAGAATTGTCCTTTGCGGCTGACTAAACGAGCTTGTGGCTGGCGGTTGCGGTGAATTTTCATTGCGATTTGTAACTGCGGCTGTTTCAATTTGTAACTATTGCTTTGAGCGGCAAAACTTATCCTTTAGACTGATGTCTGATTCCAAAAATGCGGATAAAAGCGGAGTTTAGAAATGGTTGAGCTTAACTGGCATGACTGTGTCGTTATGGTTTCTTTTGTGGCTTCTATTGCGGGTCTAGTCCTGCTGGGTGATAATCGCAACTCGCAGCCAACGGACGATCGCACTTTGAGCGAGGAAATCCTAATCAAGATGAGCTTTACTTACTCGATAGTGTACTGCATCTCTTTTTTCGGGCTGAAACTTCACCTACCCGAAGATAGCTGGTTATTGCTCAGTTTAAAGCTGACTACGGTTCTTTCTTACTTATTGACTGCTTCTAGCATACTCAGCCTGCCGCTGCAACGCATGGCTGTCCGACAAGTTGAAGATTAAAAAAAAGCTTTTGTAGTGAGGGCTTCAGTTCTTTTAATCGCGGTGAATAAAAACTAAAGTCCTGACTGCAAAGCTATTTGAGTAATATTACGCGGCGATAAGCTCACAGCTAGCTGTGAGCTTGTTTAATGGTTTATGATGTCAGGGATGCAGACTAACGCGCCCAAAATGGCTAGGGTCGATCGCACTCATACTTGAAATTGCCACCCTGTTTCTGCTGTCCCTGGGCTGCGGCCATCTCATCGAGTATCCGTTGGCGAAGCCGGCGCATTAGCGCATAGCAGTATGCAACGAACTTAGTTGCTTAGGATTTAAAGCCTTTAGAGCTTTTCTTTTTCTCCTGCGGTTTAGACTTTGACTTATTAACTTCGCCTAAAGCTTCCTGAAATAAGTTGTGCAGGTGCACGGGAACGCTGGCAATTTCCGGGAGTTCGGGTTCTAAGGGTTTTTTAAACTCTTGCAGCAGGGCATCTAAATCGCGATCTATCTGAAAATCTGTACGTTCCAATACAGTTTGCAAAATTTGTTCTAATTTCGCTGGATTAACTTGAGCTAACCGTTGCCAAATCCAGACATTAATTGCAGGATCTTCGAGATAGTTACGCACCAGCTTTTCGTAACCGGGAACGGTTGAAAAGTTTTCGGCTGCTAGCAGTGCAGTAAATTGAGC
>NZ_JAUBQR010000418.1:0-1855 GCF_036701385.1 Microcoleus sp. Pol12B4
GTTAGAGTTATCCTATAAAATCCAGCAATCCTGCAAAGCGTCAACCTTCTCGTCACTTATCCAGTGGTTCGATGACTCAAACCCAAAGCACAAAAACCGCCACCGCACCAGCACTTTATTCCTTGACAATTGCTCCCGCCTGTGTATTGCGGGGTCGATCGGCGATCGCACAAGCCGGAGATGCGATCGCCCGTTTCGGAAAGCGGCCGCTAATCGTCGGCGGCAGCAACTCCCTCGCCGCCGCCCAACCGTACCTGCAACCAATCCTCGAACAGCAGCAGTTAAAATCGGCCGAAACAGCATACGGCAAGGATTGCAGCGAAAGAAGCCTCGAAACTCTCCGCGAAGCAGCCCAAACCCATCAAGCCGACTTCATCATCGGTGTAGGCGGCGGCAAAGCCTTAGACGCAGCCAAACTCGTCGCCCATCAGTGCAAAATCCCGATCGTCACAATACCCACATCAGCAGCCACCTGTGCGGCTTGGACAGCCCTTTCTAACATTTATTCAGAACAAGGTGCATTCCAATACGATGTCACATTAGCCAGATGTCCCGACTTATTAATACTCGACTACGGCTTAATTCAAACCGCACCACAGCGGACATTAGTAGCAGGAATTGGAGATGCGATCGCCAAATGGTACGAAGCATCAGTCAGCAGCGGACACTCCGAACAAACCCTGATAATTTCCGCCGTTCAACAAGCTAGAATACTGCGCGATATTTTATTTCAAAAATCAGCCGCTGCCCTCAAAGAACCCGGTAGCGAAACCTGGCAAGAAGTCACAGATGCCGCCGTATTGCTAGCAGGAGTAATCGGCGGAATTGGTGGTGCTCAATGTCGCACCGTCGCCGCCCACGCCGTCCACAACGGCCTAACTCATCTATTAGCAAGTCACGGCACATTGCACGGCGAAAAAGTCGCCTACGGCATTTTAGTACAACTGCGACTAGAAGAAATGCTGCAAAACAATCAACTCGCTGCTAGCGCCAGACAGCAACTGCTAAAATTCTACGCCGAGATTGGATTACCCCAAACTTTAGACAACCTCGGACTCGGAGACATTACCATTACAGAATTGCAGCGCGCCGCCGACATAGCCTGCAATCCTAATTCCGACATCCACCGACTGCCTTTTAAAGTTGTTCCCCAACAATTAATGGCAGCGATGGTTTCTACCACCGCACCTGTGGGAGAATTAAAGATTAAGAATTAAAACAGTTTGTAGTAAGGACTTAAGTCCTGAAAAGGCTGTGCTAGCAAGGACGAAAGTCCTTACTACAAACCAGGAAAACTGACAACTGACAAAAAATAAATGACCTTGGATTGGATTAGCCCTGCTGACAGGTTGCAAAAACTACCGCCCTACGTATTTGCCCGTCTCGACGAACTCAAAGCCCGCGCCCGCGAACAAGGACTCGATTTAATAGACTTAGGAATGGGAAACCCCGACGGTGCCACTCCTCAACCAGTAGTAGAAGCGGCTGTCGCAGCCATCCAAAATTCTGCAAATCACGGCTATCCACCCTTTGAAGGAACAGCCAGTTTCCGCCGTACTATTACTAAATGGTACAGCCGTCGCTACAACGTTGAACTCGATCCAGAAAGCGAAGCATTGCCTTTGTTGGGTTCTAAAGAAGGTTTAGCACATTTTGCGATCGCCTATATCAATCCCGGCGACTTAATATTAGTACCAAGTCCTGCTTATCCCGTATTATTTCGCGGCCCAATTATCGCCGGTGCAAAAGTTCACAACATCATCCTCAAACCAGAAAATGACTGGGTAATTGACTTAGCCGACATTCCCGACAGCGTAGCCGAACAAGCCAAAATACTCTATTTCAATTATCCCAG
>NZ_JAUBQR010000208.1:0-11829 GCF_036701385.1 Microcoleus sp. Pol12B4
CGAAATAATTTCCCAACAGAACTATCTTCTGACTGTTCTAAGGCTTCTTGAAATGCGGCTATACAATCCCAACTGTGGGTAGTTGCAAAGACTTGAAGGTTCAATCGCTGTGCTGTTTCAAATATCAATCGCCACATATCAGTTTGGGTTTGATAGTAAAGACCTGTATCAATTTCATCAACCAACAAAAACCCATTTTCTGATGAGACTGCTACCATTGCTATACTAAGAATTCGTTGCATACCATCTCCCATACTGCCTAGAGGAATTGGGTGATTCTGTCCTCTCATTTTAATCAAAATACCACTGTTATTAGTGGGATTACTGGTAAAACTAATACGTTCTACATCTGGTTCTAAGATTTGCATTGCTGCTACTACGCTTTCTTCTTTTGGTGTCAGTGTAATAGCATCCCAAAGCCCAGCCATTTTGTTAAAAGTTATTGCCGTAGTTTTGATTAAATTATAATTATCTTTGCTGGCTCCAACCAGCGACAAAGAGTTATCATGTATCTCTGTTGATTGAACCGAAAGTAAACTACTAATATTAGCAATAGTCGCATCGCGCAGCACTGAAATTTTGACTCGGGAATTTTGATTGTAGTAAGCAATTAATTCCCATGCTAAAAATCTTGTTTCTAGTTCTTCAGCTACCGGAATTACCTCTTGTTGGTTTGTAGGGTTTGCTTGGATTTTGAGTGAGAGTTGTTCTTCTTTCTGGGATTGAATGTAAATACTTCGATCTGGGGTTAGTTGATGTCCGTAAAAAATATGTTCAAATTGATACTTGCTGCGGTTTACTGCTTGACCCGATGCAAGTTGAGTTTTTATGTTACTCATTTCGCCACGACCATTTAGTACATCAAACAAAGCTTGAATACTCTGTTGTTGGACTAATAAATAAATGGCTTCCAAAAAAGTAGTTTTACCACTATTATTCTGACCGACTATCAGATTAACCCTAGCTAGATCGTCGATATGAAAATCTCTAAAACAGCGATAATTTTGGATGGTGAGATCGCGCAACATGGATTCCTCTCATATTAACTATATTCTATCATTTCTCCGTTCACACTAAAAACCAGTATGGGATTCGATGACTGCTTCGACTTGCAGGGCGATCGACCTCAATTTATCCAATGTATCCTGCTTCGCACTCTGCCACAACCCCCGCTGGCGGGCTTCTAGCAATCTTTCCGCCATATCTCGCAGTGCCCAAGGATTGTTTTCTTGAATAAATGCCTGCACTTTATCATCAAAAATGTAAGCCTCTGCGATTCCTTCATACATAAAATCCTCTACACAATTTGCCGTAGCATCGTAAGCAAACAAAAAATCAACAGTTGCTGCAATTTCAAAAGCACCTTTATAACCGTGGCGCATCGCACCTTCTATCCATTTGGGATTCACAGCCCTGCTGCGATAAACCCGCGCAATTTCTTCTCGCAGTTGCCGCACTTTCGGATTTTCAGGAATCGAGTTGTCTCCGAAATAGGTTTCAGGATTTTTGCCTTGTAAATTGCGAATTGCGGCCGTCATTCCCCCTTGGAATTGATAATAATCGTCGGAGTCGAGGATGTCGTGTTCGCGGTTGTCTTGGTTTTGCAGAACTATTTGCATTTGGCCGAGGCGCTGTTCAAATGCTTCGGGTGCAGAACATCCCCATTCACTCTGTTTAACTCCTGCTACATCTCCCGGCAAATTTGAGGAACTAGAGGAGGTATAGGCGTAACTGCTCCAATTAATGTAAGCTTTTGCTAAATCGCTGTCGTCTGTCCAGTTTTGAGCTTCAATTATGCCTTGAAGTCCTGCGCCGTAAGCACCGGGTTTTGAGCCAAAGACTCGAAATTGCGATCGCCCTTGCGCCTCTTCCTGACTCAAACCTGTAGATTCCCAATACATAATCTCGGCTTTAACTTGTGCGGCTAAAGGGTTGTTTTCTGCCGATTCATCTAAATCTGCCACAGCTTTTACCGCACTGTCAAACAAATCAATTAAATTAAAAAAAGCATCGCGGAAAAAGCCAGAAATTCGCAAAGTAACATCAACGCGCGGCCGGCCCAAAACAGAAACTGGCAAGATTTCAAAATCTACAACCCGGCGCGAAGGGCCATCCCAAACTGGTTGAACTCCTATCAGCGCCAAGGCTTCGGCGATGTCGTCTCCCCCCGTCCGCATGGTGGATGTTCCCCACACTGACAAACCCAAAGTTTTCGGATATTCGCCGTTTTCTTGGGTGTATCTTTCGATTAAAGTTTCTGCAGCAACTCTGCCAACTCTCCAGGCGGTTTCTGTGGGAATTGCGCGGATATCTACGGAGTAAAAATTGCGACCTGTGGGCAATACATCTGGTCGGCCGCGAGTGGGTGCGCCGGATGCACCGCTTGGTATGTGCCGCCCATCTAGTCCGCGCAAAAGGTTGGTAATTTCTTGATTTGTTTGGAGGAGTGCAGGTAAAATATAGTTGTTTATCCAGTCTAATTCTTGTTTGGTTGCTTCTGCTATTTGGATATTTTTAACCGCAGATGTACGCGGATGTACGCGGATGTTTTCGATTAAGTTATCTACTAATTCTGCGGCTTTTTCTTCGAGTTCTGCTGTTAAATCGCCTGCGGTGCGGTGCTGAATTATCGAGGTTGGAGCGCAGGTTAAGGGGTCGAAATCGTAGCCTGAGTCTTCTGCTAGGGCGCGGGTTATGCCCGATCGCCCATTGGTGGGATGGCGGGCGATCGCAATTATCAAATCTCTCAACTGTCTACCTTCGGGACACTGACCGAAAATGTGCAATCCGTCGCGGATTTGGGATTCTTTGAGTTCGCAAAGATAGCCGTCTGTGCGGGTGATAAATTCTGTAAATTCCGATTTATTTAGTTGTATTCCTAAGTCTTTATCTAAGTTTTCTTTGTTGGTGAGGGCGAGAATGCGATCGCGAATCATCGGCAATCTGGACGGATCTAAACTTTGGGCTTCGCAATACTCATCAATTAAGGTTTCCAACTGCTGCAAAGGCCCGTACAGTTCGGCGCGAGTCATCGGCGGCGTCAGGTGGTCGATAATCACAGCTTGCGATCGTCTTTTTGCTTGGGAACCTTCCCCCGGATCGTTGACAATGAAGGGATAAAAATTCGGCATCGCGCCTAATGCCACTTCTGGATAACATTTGTTAGACAATGCTATACTTTTACCGGGAAGCCATTCTAAATTGCCGTGTTTTCCGGCATGAATTATAGCGTCAATTCCAAACTTTTCTCGCAGCCAGTAATAGTAAGCTAGATAATTGTGAGTGGGTTCTAAGTCTGGGGCGTGATAATTTAATGCGGGGTCAAGTTCGTATCCCCGCGATGGTTGAATTCCTACAAATACATTACCGAACTGAATCCCCGGAATCGGAAAAGACGTATTGTTAGTTATAAAATCTTGTGCATAGCTTCCTGGAACCCCCCATCTTTTACAAATTCCATCTTGCACTTCCTGCGGCAAAGTAGCAAAATATTCTTCATATTCGGTCAAATCCAAAGATTGATGAACAGGGCGCAATTCGCGTCCTTCCGGGTCATTTGTTACGCCAGAAGTCAGGAGTTCAATTAACTCGTTGCCGCTAGCGGGTAGGTTTTCAATTTGATACCCAGCTTCCTGCATAGCTTTGAGGATTTCGACACAGCTAGCGGGCGTATCTAAGCCGACACCGTTGGCTAAGCGGGCGTTGCGGGTGGGGTAATTTGCTAGAATTATGGCGATGCGTCTGTTGGCGGCTGGGGTTTGTTTCATTTTCACCCAATTCGCGGTTAAATCTGCTACAAATGAAATGCGATCGCCCGCTGCTACATAGCCTACTACATCTGTTTCTAATTCGCTGTTCCAAGTCTGTACGGCTTTAAAAGAAACAGCCCTAGTAATGATTTTTCCGTCTACTTCCGGCAATGCTACATTCATCGCCACATCGCGGGGCGAAAGTCCCTGAAGTTCCGTTTCCCACTGTTCCAAACCGCCACCGCTGAAAATTGCTTGCAATACGGGAACGTCTAAGGATTTTAAGCTGTTTTGTTCCGGTTCTTGACTGCTGAAACCGGAGACTGCAAAACTTGTGGTGTTTAGCAATAATTGAATGGGTTCTGATTCTTTTGGCTGGAAATATTCCAGTAATTCTATTTGCAAATCTGGTTCCCGCAGAGACGACACAAAGACGGGAACCGGTACTAAGTTTCGATCTGCTAGAGCTTGACAAAGTGCATCAATTGGTGCTAAGTTTCCTGATAAATAATGAGCACGATAAAATAAAATTCCGACTTTAGATTTAGAAGTAATGTCCCCGTGTCCGCAAGTTGGGGACGATTCAATTTGCTTTTTCCAATCATAAATTCCGAGGCGGGAAACTGTTTGAGGTAGGGGCGGATTATAAGCAGTTTTCAGGCAAGTATCGGCGGCAAATTTTAGTGCATTAACAAAGTTTTGGACTCCGCCTTCTGTGAAATAGCGCCACAGTTGATTGACTGCTGACAGCGATACATTGGAATGGCTGATTAAATCTGGATCTGGACTGTCTTCTCCCGGCATTACAATCAGTGATGCGTTAGTTTTTTGCACAGTTTCCCGCAGAATTTCTAACCCGTAAGACCAATAAGAACGCCCTCCTAAAAGTCTTAAGATTATGACCTCTGCGCTTTCTAAAACTTCCTCGGCATAAGTATCAATTGTTAGTTGTTGCTGCAACTGAAGCAGGTTTACTGCGCGCACTTTGGGAAATTTTGCCGGCATTTTGGAGGCGGCGGCTGCGAGAGTTTGAATGTCGGTGTCAGCAGCACTAATAAATACTATTGGTGCTGGGGTTTGCTGAATAAAAATTACTCCTTCTGCTTGAGGGTTCCAACCTCCGGGTGTGGCGGCTATTTTGTGCATTAATTTTTTTTATCTTAATAAATAGTGAGAGAAACTGCGATCGCCCTTACTATAACATGACTTATACATAAATAAAGGCTAGGGCGTGTTTGCCAACCCGGACATTCCCGCCCAACCGAGAGAGGGGGGACACGGGGGAACCGCCCCTACATTCGGGGGGAGAATGAGTGTCAAAGTCCCGGAAATCTCAACCTATAAACTGATAAATAAAACTCCCAAAATCATTATTCCCGCCCCTAATAATCTTTCTTGAATATCTTTTTCCTTAAAAATGAAATGACCGAACAATACACCCATTAACACGCTAGTACGCTTAATCGCGATCACTCGCACTACGAAAGTTAATGTCAAAGCTTGCATTTGAAAAATTATTCCAGTAGCATTGATAAACCCCATAGCAGCTAGCATTGGTAATTGTTTGAGAATTTGTCGCCCTGGATTTGGGGTTTTGTGCAATAAAACTGGCAGTAGCAAAACACTCATAGTACCAAACAAAGAGAATACCCAAAAAATAGGGTGGGAATTTGTAACTCCTATTTTGTCAAAATTTGCGGCAATACTCCATAGTAATGCGACGATTAACATCAATTTGGGTCCGGGTTCATCCAGCAGTGCTTTGAATGGGGCTAAATATCCTTTAGATTTCTCTTTGATATTTAATAAATAAGAGCCTGCTACGATTAGTAAAATGCCAATATAATCAAACAATTTGGGATATTCACCGACAATTAACGGTGAAGTTACCAACATGAATAATGGTGTCAAAGCTACCAGTGGTAGTGTCAGGGATAAATCTGATAATTTGATGGCTTTGATGTAGAGGAGGGCTGTGACAGCGTTGATGCTACCTCCGATTAATAGGGCGAGCCAAAATTGAGAGTTTAATGGCGGAATTCCTGTATATAATACCCAGGGAAGCAAACAGATGACTGAAAAAAATGAGAGAGACCAAGCGACGACATATTCGTCACTTTTTTTGAGGTTTTGTTTGCCAAAAACGTCTTTGACGGCTTCAAAGAAAGCGGTCAAAATTCCAAAAATTAACCAAGTCAACCTAAATATGCGCTCCTGACTCGCTCGTCGTTTAGCAAATCCGCTCCTATACCTGTGAGAGTAATATTACCAGCTTCTAGTACGTAACCCCGATCGGCAATTTGCAGTGCTAAACTGGCGTTTTGTTCGACTAAGAGGATTGTAACGCCCGTGGAGCGGAGGTTTTGAATAATTGCAAAAATTTCTTTGACGATCGCAGGTGCTAAGCCTAAACTAGGCTCGTCTAATAATAGCAGCTTCGGGCGACTCATCAGAGCGCGGGCGATCGCCAGCATTTGCTGTTCCCCGCCGCTGAGAGTTCCTGCTAGCTGGCGGCGCCTTTCTGCTAGGCGCGGAAATATCTCAAATTGGCGCTCTAAATCGGCTTTTACGGCCGCTGAGTCCGATCGAATATAGGCCCCCAATTCCAAGTTAGTCAACACCGTTTGCTGCGCCAAAACCCGCCGCCCTTCTGGACTGTGGGCGATTCCCAATTTCACAACTTCGTGAGCTTGGCGGCGGCTAATATCGCGCCCGCTATAAATAATTTGTCCTTGTCGCAAATTAACTATTTTAGAAATAGCTCTCAATGTGGTACTTTTGCCCGCACCGTTGGCGCCGATGAGACTTACAACCTCGCCTGCATTAATCATGAGATTAATATTTTGTATGGCTTGAATTCCCCCATAACTTACAGAAACATTTTTGAGTTCTAAGAGGATGTTTTGGGTTGTTTGGGGTGGGCTATGTTGCATTTTTTGTGACTTGATTTTTGATTACCAAAATGTCTCTTTTCCAGCAGTCCTCCAGGGTTTGAAACCTGGCTCATAGCTGAACTCCTCTTAAGAGGGATGGAAGATTCATTTAAGGCTAACTATTAATTTTACTCGTTCCCCGCCAGAGCCGGGTAAACATTTACAATTTCTACGTTTCATCTCCCAAATAAGCCTCAATCACCGCCGGGTCATTCCTCACAACAGCAGGTTCTCCCAAAGCAATAAGCTGACCGAAATGCAAGACGGCAATTCGATCGCACAATCCCATAACTAGCGGTACATGATGCTCGATCAATATTACAGTTAAATTGAATTGTTGGCGTACTTCTCGGATAAATTCGCTTAATTTGTGCTTTTCGCTGGGATTCATCCCTGCTGCAGGTTCATCTAACAAGAGTATTTGCGGTTCTAAGGCTAAAGCGCGGGCAATTTCTAAGCGCCTCTGGTCGCCGTAGGCCAAGTTTTTGGCTTGTTCGCCCGCGCGATCGCCCAATCCGACTAAATCCAACAATTCTAAGGCTTTTCGCTGGGTTTTGCGTTCCATTGCGTTAGATGCTGGCAAGCCGAAAATCCCCGCCAGCACCGATAAAACTGGATTGCCCGATCGGCTGTGGATGTGTCGGGCGATCGCCACATTTTCTAGGGCAGAAAGTTCCCCAAACAACCGGATATTTTGAAAAGTTCTGGCAATACCTTTATTAGCAATTTGATAAGGCTTCAATTGGGAAATATTTTCATTTTGATAAATCAGGTTGCCGCTAGAAGCAGGTATCAGTCCAGTTATTAGATTAAATAGAGTTGTCTTGCCCGCGCCGTTAGGGCCGATTAATCCAAAGATTTCGTGTTTTTCAACTGTAAAAGATACGTTGTTTACAGCAATTAAACCACCAAAACGACGAGTTAATCCTTTGGCTGCTAAAACAGGATTGCTTGTTGAGAGGGTAAGGGGTTCGGAAATCATAAACACATCATAGAACGAATATAAGATATCTATAGCAATCCTCGCATCATTTGTGAATTTCTTACTCCCGAGTGAGCGGGTTCGGGGAGGGTTGGGGTGGGGTAAAAAAATTACGACTCCTGCAAGGATTCCTATAATTATGCCTTAGACGGCGGAATGTTCTTAAAGTGGCGCTTTTTAAGCAGTATTTAGGGCGATCGATTTCACCACAGACAAGCACAAATTTAGATCGCCTGGAGTCCTGAAACATTTTGATGAGAATGTATACACAATTATTCAAATGGCTGAGACGGCTCATCAAATACAAGGATTCTGGCCCATGACGAAGCACTACCGACAAAGATTAGCTGCCGTAATTACCCTCTCGTTTCTATCTTTCACATCGTCTTTGGTGTTGACTCGCAATGCTGCGGCTGGAATTAAGGAGGAACCCACAGGTAATCCCAAACAGATTGCCTCCCTCACCGAGAAGTTAAAGAGTAACGATGAAACGGCACTTGATCCAGCTATTAAGCTGTTACGAAAAATAGGTGAACCAGCCATCCCTGATTGGATGGAAGCTTTGCAGGATCAGAATTTGTCAGTCGGCCAGAGTGCTGCTGAGGTTCTAAGACAAATCGGTCTTCCTGCTATTCCTGCCTTTGTCAAAACCTTGAAAGACTCAGATGTGCCGATTGGTGCAGAACCTAAAATTGCTGTGCCGCAGCTAATTCTCTTGCTGAAAGACTCCGATGCAACTGTGCGTAGCCGTGCTGACTATGCTTTGGGAAGGATGGGTGCAGAAGCTAAAACTGCTGTGCCACACCTAATTCTCTTGCTGAAAGACTCCGATGCAACTGTGCGTAGCCGTGCAGCCAATGCTTTGGCAAGGATGGGTGCAGAAGCTAAAACTGCACTGCCGCAGCTAATTCTGTTGCTGAAAGACTCCGATGCAAAGGTGCGTAGCCGTGCAGACTATGCTTTGGCAAGGATGCGTGCAGAAGCTAAAACTGCTGTGCCACAGCTAATTCCCCTGCTTCAAGACTCAGATGTAACAGTGCGTAGCAGTGCAGCCTCTGCTTTGGGAAGTTTCGGTGCAGAAGCTAAAACTGCACAGTCACAGCTAATTTCCCTGCTTAAAGACTCCCATGTAAATGTGCGTAGTAGTGCAGCCTCTGCTTTGAATAAAATCCGTGCAAAAGCTTAAACTGCACTGCCGCAGCTAATTCTTTTGCTTAAAGACTCCTATCCAAATGTGCCTAGTAGTGCAGCCTCTGCTTTGGGGATGATTGGTGCAGAAGCTAAAACTGTTGTGCCGCAGCTAGTGGGTGTTGACAAGGTGGAATTTAGAGTTAAATACTGACAGAATCGGCGCTGATTATAGCAATATGTACATTAGCCAACTCGACCCGGATCTTTGCCAACAAATCCGTGTGTTTGATGAACAATGTCAGGCTTTTACTTTGGTGAGGCCGGGAGTTGAGGGCGATCGGTGTTATTTAAAGAATGGTGTGCCGTCGCCAAATCTGAGAGAAGGCAGGATTTATAGTGTAAAACCAAGGCGTTAAAGAAAAACGAAAGCGGAATGTTCTTAAAGTTTCCCTGTTTAAGCTCAACTTCCCCGTGAGGGGAAGTTTAACTCAAGTTCCGAAGCGATTACAGAATTTCATCGACTAGAACACCACGGATGTAACCGTTCACGGGTTTTAAACCAAGAGTTGAGAAAATCGCAGAGTCCGATTAAGGTAAGCCAGTTAGATAATTCCTAAACAAATCCGGTTACAGGTTACTTCTGTGGACTTGGAATCTTGCTCAGAAATAATTCCTTAGTCCGAGAATTGCGATCGTACATATGTATAACAGGAACAAGGCGATCGTCAACCATCACTTTGTCATCCTGAATCTCCCAACATCTCTCATGATCTCCACACAGTGTGAGGACGGCACCACTCTTCAAATTATGTTTCACCGTTTGGTTACTGGGAAACTCATAGTTAATCACCTTATTGAACATTGCTTGATCGAGAGGTGTACGACGATGGCGTTGAACCTCCAACATCATTAATTCCATCAATTGCATCATGAGATGGTTTCCTCCTAATACTGTTCCTGAACAGAGTATAGCTTTTCCCAACATTTCTTCAAGAGTTTTTTTCCCATAAACAGCACTCAACCATTCACTATCTATATTTTCTTTAGTGGGCGCTCCAAAATAAATACCTGCTTCTTCAAAAACGTGAAGCATACTAGAGTCTAAGTCATCGAAGGGAGAAGCTTGGAAGACAACATCACGCACATCAGAAGTCATAACCATTCGATAACTGGAGTTAACCTTCAGAAATGTATGGTAAGTAATCCACCGACCGGCTTGTGGATGAATCCAATTGGCAACCGTACTCCTATAATCCTCCTCTAAGTAGGTACGGTTAGACCCTGAACTTAGTCTAATTAAAGCTTGCAGTCCCACCATCTTTGCGTGATAGATGAGATTTAGGATTTTTGAGCTAGTAACCCACTTCCACACATTTTCAATTGGTATAAGGGTGATATTTTTTTCTAGAGCTACCTTTGCGAACTCATCCCCTAAGGCATTAATAAACACAACAATATCAACTTTATCTGGATCACAATGCTGACGAGTTGATACAACGAACCTGTAGAAATCATCGAATTTACAGTTTGTTGCATAACCCATTATTAAGTCTTTCATTCTTTGTTACCTCAAAATCAGTAGATGTAAACAGTAAACATACTAACAGAATCTTAATTGAGTCCTGGTGTAGCCGTCTAAGCCTTGACCGAAAACGGCTTCTGTACTCACAAAAAAGTCGGCAGAGCCACAACTAATTGTGTGGCAGATATTGGGTGGCAGATGTGCAATAAATGACTCCACCTACCATACTACAAATACCTCATCTATGTCAACCTGTTGTTATTGCCAGTCGTCATCTTTTTTGGTCGCTCGAATTCGGGGCACCATCAAACTCAAAAATTTAAGCGATTGCACTTAAAAATGTTACCTGCATTACATAATAAAATACGTTATAGCTATTTAAAAAAAAATCAAACCGATTGTCAGAGCAAAATGAGAATATTTATTAAGAAAAGGTGTGGGCGATCATCGTTATTTACCAAAAATTTCCTGTGCAAAGGATAGGGACGTCCTGCCACAACAAATCACATCGCGTTATAATGTAAGAATTACCATACCGCCTGAATCTCTTTAACATTTCGCAGGGATAATTGTATAACAATGTACATAACAGATTCGCTCAACGCAAACAAAAGTGCTGCTGACGATGTACGCTCTACCAAGTGAAGGCTCGAATCTCCCCGGCTTGCCTGACGAATATCACCCTGGCAATCACAAAAGTTTTAAGATAGTTGCTTTCTCCGTAATTATCTAGCCGATCGCGTATTCTCTGTCAGCAATATAAATCTCTACTACGACTCCAATCCTCCCAATTGGTACAAAAGACCCGATTGGTATTTAGTTGTCGATGTTTTGAGAGTTTGCCGAGACAGAGACTGGGGCGAAATTTACGTCATTTGGTACAAAACAGTAAGTCGTTTAATCGCCATTTAATTTCTGTTACTAGGTAGGGAAGATGAAGATTTGAGCCTGACCGAATCGGAACCAAATCAACCGCCGACCAAGTTGCCTATTTACGAGATAATTTTGAAAATTCGTTATTAATTTGTTTTTAGCAAATACAACAACTAATTGAAAGTAGTTCGCTTAGTGGGCAACCTTTACCGCGAACACGTGTTAACACGTTCTCGATTATGGATACTGGAAATAAAGTTGAGTTTGGGCTTGTGGTAAGGTTCTTTCTTGCAACATCAGAGATTGTAGCTGCGCTGGTATGATGTTAAGGGCAATTTAGTTCTGACTCCAGAAGAATTTGCAAGACAGCGATCTCAATTGGAAACGCAGTGAGCCCAATTTGAAAGTCAGCGGGCAAATCCATTAGCCGATCGCCTCAGAGCAATGGGCATTAATCCAGAGGAGCTGTAAAATTAAATAGCACCATGAAATTGTGCAAGCTGCAATGGCTGTCGATAAAAACTTATTAACTAAAAATAACTTATGCCTGAATCTACCTCATTGCGCGATCGCTACCTAGCCCTAATCGACAAAATTGTCGAAATCACCCTCAAAGGTCAAATTCGCTCCAAAGAACAA
>NZ_JAUBQR010000209.1:0-11812 GCF_036701385.1 Microcoleus sp. Pol12B4
CTACTGAGTATGCTTTCATTGGTATATTATTTTTAGTCGATTCTATTGTACCTCATAACATCCGGAAGTGCTGTAATATGGGCCTGCTCTCCGGCATACCCCACAAGAAACTTGATATGTTGTGGAACAGGCATCTTGCCTGTTCCTAAGAATGGTGCAAGTGGACTACCGCAATGTCTATGTTATAATTATAACTAAAAATTAAATAACTATTAAAATATGACGACAACTATTAATGCCAAAAACCTAACATTAGCAGAAGTACACCGTCTGTTCGGCTTTCAAAAGCAGTACACGAACTCATTTAGCTCTCTGTTATCCCTTGAAGATATCACAGAACACGAACAGCAGGAACTTATACAGATTAGGGATGATTTCGATGACTACATTTCAACTGATAGAGTTTCTGAAGGACTGGTAAAAGCTCTGACTACCTTTCCCTTAATGCGATTGGCTGGCTTCTACCGCCGCCAGATTAAAATTAGTTTAGAAGAAGACATCGCCGAAATTAGCATTGAAGATGAAGATACAATCATTAAAGGACGATTTGATATCTTAGCAGTCAACAGGATAAAACCCATCAGAAGCGATACATATTTTTGGGTTTTGGTGATTGAAAGTAAAAATTCTGGAATCAACGCATTGATGGGTTTATCCCAATTGCTAACCTATGCTTATCAAAGTTTAAAATATCAAGACACAATTTGGGGTTTGACAACAAACGGAATGCACTATCAGTTCGTCAATTTTCAGGGGGGCAATAACCCAACCTATCAGCTAATGCCTTTGCTAAACCTGATGGAGTCCGACTCTTCAATTTTGTTGCTGCAAGTGTTAAAAGCTATTTGCAAACTATAAAAAAAGAGGCAGAGAAAATTCCCCGCCTCCAATCTGCAATGACTGTTAACCTAAAAGTTAGATTAGCCAGCCAATACTTTTTAGTAGCCTCTGGTGTTCGGCTTGTGGACGATGAAGCTCAGCACTTGGCACTGCTTCACGTTGTCAAAACCCATGACGCGGATGTAGCAGCTAGGATTTTCTTGACGGCAACTTTGAACTTCAGCCATGATTTCTTGGACGCTGCGAGCACCAAACAAAGGCAACTTCCACAAAGTCCAGTAGCGCATTTCAGCGGCAGAGGTTTCGTTGAATTCTACGCCGGGAATGTAGCCTTGATCCAGGATGTACTGGAGTTGCTTGGCAATTTGCGCGTCTGTCAGCGGGGGCAAATAGGACAGAGTTTCGTAACGACGCTCTTTAGGTAAAGTCTTCATTTTTTGTATCTCTAAGGTGTGTGTTCGATCGCACTTGTCGATCGATTAACTCGACAAATTATCCAGATTCGGTTCAGAATCTATTGATGTTTCAGGATTACTGCTAGAAACAGACCAATTAAGTTGCGTAGTTCGCTCTAAATGCTGGCGCCTGTGTTCCATATTCGCCTGCTGAATGCCAGTACAAACCATTTCTGGCAAAAATTCCGTCACATCGTGAGCCAGATACTCTCGCACAGTCATGATCCGAAAGCCTAAATCTTGATTTTCCAAAAGCAACTCTTGAATATAAGCTTCTCCATCTTGGATCTTGCCCTTAGTGGAAAAGTCATTCAACCAGATTGCCAGAGGAGGATTGGTTTCGCTCAACTGAGCGACCACCATCCGCACGGATTGATAGGTTAGGTAACTTGCCAGCACCTTAGCGGTGTCTTTCGCAACTTGTTTGAGATCCATTTTGACCCCAGCCCCCTCAAATTTTAGATTTTGGATTTTAGATTTTGGATGCAAACTTACTTGTAAATCTTCTTCAAAGATAAAGACTCCACAGCAAGTTTGCTACCTAAAACCTAAAATCTCAAACCAAAAATTCTTAAAGGGTATCCATTGCCTCGAACTCAAACTTGATTTCTTTCCAGAGTTCGCAAGCAACAGCCAGTTCTGGAGACCATTTGCAAGCTTCGCGGATCACGTCGCCGCCTTCGCGCATCAAGTTGCGGCCTTCGTTACGAGCTTGGACGCAAGCTTCCAAAGCAACGCGGTTAGCAGTTGCACCAGGTGCGTTACCCCAAGGGTGGCCCAAGGTGCCGCCGCCGAACTGTAAGCAGGAGTCGTCGCCGAAGATTTCCACCAAAGCCGGCATGTGCCAGATGTGGATACCACCAGAAGCAACCGGCATAACACCGGGCATGGAGGCCCAATCTTGGGTGAAGTAAATACCGCGGCTGCGGTCTTCTTCGATGTGGTCTTCGCGCATCAAGTCTACGAAGCCCATCGTGATGCCTTTTTCGCCTTCGAGTTTGCCCACAACTGTACCGGAGTGCAGGTGGTCGCCCCCGGACATCCGCAAGCACTTGGCAAGCACGCGGAAGTGGATACCGTGGTTTTTCTGACGGTCGATAACTGCGTGCATGGCGCGGTGGATGTGCAGCAAAATACCATTGCGGCGACACCATTTAGCCAAGGTTGTGTTAGCAGTGAAACCACCTGTCAGGTAGTCGTGCATGATGATGGGGGTTTTGATTTCCTTAGCGAACTCAGCCCGCTCCATCATTTCTTCGCAGGTGGGGGCGGTTACGTTGAGGTAGTGACCCTTGACTTCGCCGGTTTCTGCTTGAGCTTTTTCAATAGCTTCTTGAACGAACAAGAAACGATCGCGCCAACGCATGAACGGTTGCGAGTTGATGTTTTCGTCGTCTTTGGTGAAGTCCAAACCGCCGCGCAGAACTTCGTAAACGGCACGGCCGTAGTTCTTAGCAGACAGACCCAATTTGGGCTTAATTGTACAACCCAGCAAAGGACGGCCGTACTTGTTCAATTTGTCCCGCTCAACGGTAATACCGTGAGGAGGGCCTTGGAAGGTTTTCAGGTAAGCAATGGGAATCCGCAAGTCTTCCAACCGCAGAGCGCGCAGAGCTTTGAAACCGAACACGTTACCGACCAAAGAGGTCAGCAAGTTGGTGACGGAACCTTCTTCAAACAAATCCAAAGGATAGGCAATGAAGCAGATGTATTGGTTGTCTTCACCGGGAACTGGTTCGATGTCGTAGCAGCGACCTTTGTAGCGGTCGAGGTCGGTCAGGAGGTCAGTCCAAACAGTCGTCCATGTACCTGTAGAAGATTCAGCAGCCACAGCAGCGCCTGCTTCTTCTGGGGGAACTCCCGGCTGCGGTGTGACGCGGAAAGCAGCCAAAATATCTGTATCTTTCGGCGTGTAGTCCGGCGTGTAATACGTTAGTTTATAGTCTTGAACTCCGGCTTTATACCCAGCCTTTGATTGAGTTTGGGTTTGCGCGTAAGCCATATCTCGCTTCCTAGTATTCGCTTAATTTTTTTGCCCGATCGCAGGCTGTTAAAAATATATCAACAAAGTGTCACTCTCAAATTTTAATATTCTTTTAATCATCATAAGTATTATTTATTTTGCTTTACATTAGGCAAATATTTGTAACATATCTTATGAAATCCCAGCGGCGAAGGATACAGGAGGAAAGGCTGGGGATCGCAGAGTGGGAAGGAATTTTGCTCAACAGAAAGATATGGTGCAGCAAGCGGAACAGCGGATTAATACGGTTTATGTAAAGAATTTAATACTTAAAAATCAGAATTTGTAATGGGTAATCGGCAAGGGGGAAGTAGTTAGAAATACCTAAAGTTATGGTTGGGAGTTAAGATCGATCGGGCGATCGATCTCAACTGTTATTCAGTATGTAGCAATCCCTAATCCAAAATCTAAAATCTAAAATCCCGTGAATCGGAGACCGCCAACTCAAAAATCGACAGCATAGCACATAATATGGACAGGACTTGTGCTCTCAAACCAAATCCGTCGTTACAGCCATTTAACCTCGCTCAAAACCGGGTTTCTGCGTTAGCAGCGCGTAAGTCTACTATGGATATTTAGCCCCATTTTTACTCTGGTTGTGCCTCACCCCCCTTCAAAAGCCGTCCACTGCATCAATCCAGATTGCCCAAGGCCCTACCCTCAGACTTGGGGCAACAATTTTTGTCATAGTTGCGGGGCTCCGCTGCGGCTAAAAAATCGCTATGTGCCTTTAGAAAGCCTCGGTTCCGGGGGTTTTGCAGCAATTTTCACAGTCTGGGACACAGAAACTCAAACCGAGCGCGTCCTGAAAGTGTTGCTCGAAACTGCCCCGAAAGCGCTGAAACTGTTCGAGCAAGAAGCTTGGGTTTTGGCACTTTTGCGGCACCCTGGCGTCCCTAGAGTCGAGCCTGACGGTTATTTTCACGTCCAAACACAAAATTTTGCAGGCGGCGAGGGAAATCCTGCGGCGAAGCGACTGCCTTGTTTGGTAATGGAAAAGATTCACGGCAAGACTTTAGAAGAGGTTCTCGACGAGCACCCTCAAGGATGTCCACAGGAATGGGTGTTTAGTTGGCTGAGTCAAGCTGTGGAAATTTTAGAGGAGTTGCACAGGTGTCAGATTATTCACCGCGACATTAAACCCTCCAATTTGATGCTGCGAGACCCGGAATCGCCCCAAGTATTGCTGAGCAAGGGTTTGGGCGGACTGCAATTGGTGACGATCGACTTTGGGGGAGTTAAACAGATGGGCGGTGTCGAATCCGGGGGGAAAGATTCTCGGAGTTCGACGCGGTTGATTTCGCCCGGGTACAGTCCGCCGGAACAAATTATGGGAGGCGGTGTGGTGCCGGCGACGGATTTTTATGCGCTGGGGCGGACTTGCATTCACTTGCTGACGGGGAAGTATCCGGCGGAAATTGAAGATCCGATGACGGGGGAGTTGCGATGGCGCCACATTGTAGCTGTGAGTCCGGCTTTGGCGAATTTGTTGGACGATATGGTGCGATCGAATGTGCAGCAGCGTCCGGCGACGGCTGGCGATGTTCGGGCGCGTTTGCAGGAGATTTATGCTAGGAGTAAGGGCAAAATCGCGCTCGCCCCAATAGGTCAAGCTATTTTAGAATTCTGCCGGCAAGTAGTGGTGGCAGGGGCGCAAAAAACGGCAAATTTGACGGTTTTGCTGTTCGGCGCGATCGCCCAAATCGTGGTAGCTTCTCTGGATACGGGCTGGGAAATGGTGCTGGGTGCCGTTGGTGGAAGTGCGGGGGCGATCGGCGGTTTGGTTTTGGGTTATGCTTCGCCTATTGGCCCGGAAATTGCCAGTTTTCTGAATGAAGGTTTGCAGCAATTAATTCCTAACATGACTTTCGCTGTCGGGCCGGAAGTGCTGCTGTTTGGATTTGCGGGGTTGGGAACTGCGATCGGTTTGACGGATGCGGGGAGTTTTCGCCAGCAAAAACAGTATTGGCTGTCTGGATTGATGGGAGCTCAGGGTTATTTGTTGGCGGGTTTGTGCTGGATGGAAGCAACAGCTTCTAGTGGCGTGCAGGGGGTTATTTTGGGAGCTTTTGCGATCGCCTCTTTGACTGTGGGAATGGGTTTGCGGAGCCATCAATTAGTTCACGCTTTGGTAGTGGCTGTTTTCTCTACGGGAATGTTTCTGTTTCTGAATACTTGGAACATTTTTCCGGGGAGTTTCTTTGGGATTTTGTCACTGTCTAACGTTACCTTCGGCTGGCTGCAAGTTTGGGGTTCAATTGTGTTCTTTGGTTTGTTGGGAAGTGCGATCGGGCTTTGTTTGGGAGTCAGCCATTATTTGGTTGTGCCTTTGTTGCGGTGGTTGGGCTGGAAGTAGGAATTAACACCAAATCACTATGATAATCAAGTTGTTATCAATTAAGTCTCTCTCAAGATTTTCAATGGTTTGTTCTCTGGCGATCGCCCTTGTCCTCAGCAGCCCCAATCTAGCCAAAGCCGAATCGCGAGAACAAGCCGTCGATCGATTGACAGATTTCTTATTCTACAGGGTTAATCCTCAGTTAAACAATCGCAAACTCCAAGCGGGCGATCGCGAATATAGCAATCAATGGCGGAGATTGCGCGAAGCGATCGATCCGCGAGTCAAGTCGGTACAAGAAGTCTGCTTTAGGCCCGCCCCAGGAGATACAGGATGGGAATTCACGACAATTAACGGCGAAACCTACGAACAAACCTATGATCTACTTGCAGATACAATTTTTTACAGCCGCCATCCTCAACGAACCGGACAGCAAATTCCCAAAAGCGATCGGATCGGCATTAGTGAATGGTCAGCAATTCGACGCGAAATGTATATTTCCAATTGTGGACTGTGAGATTCGATCGCCTTACACCGCAGCATTTATCGAAGATAATTCCTAGAGTAGAGGTCATCTCTACACAACTCTGTAAAAAGAAAGGTTTTTAACCGATGAGTATGAAAAGTTGGATAGGCGATCGCACTCTTATTACAACCAGAATTATTGCACCATTCATGGGACTAATCGCCATTGGATCTACAAGTTTTGCCGATGCTGCCCCACAGCAACACATTTCCAGCATAAATAGTGGAAACCTCGATACAGGAAGTAAAAAAAAATCCCTCAATAATCCCGAAAAAACTTCAATAATCGTTGCTTTAAGTAAAAAAGTTCAAGTCAGCCTTGAAAATTCTGTAAATTCCCCTCAAAAAATACCTCTTCAACAAGGTATGCCATACAAAGAGGCGCGTCAAATCCTCATTCAACAAGGGTGGCAGCCCAGCTTACAAGGTCAACCTAACCTCAGAGATAGTTCTGTTAAAGAGCTATTTGATTTAGGATATAAAGAGATTAAGGATTGTTCTGGTACGGGAGAAGGGCCTTGTCGTTTTGAGTTTATCAATCCACAAGGAGAACTGCTAGTTATAGTCGCTACGACAAGAGGTTATGAAAATACAAAACGTTTTGTGAGGAATTGGTGGATTGAGAAAAAGACAGATAGTAATCAACAAAAATCTTCATCAAACATAATTCAAGAAGGTCGTTATTGGTTGGGAGGTACGGATCAGGGTTTAGAGGTCAAGGGAAAACAATATCGATATTATGACGAGTCTAATATTGATCGACCGTGGAAACCTATTTCTGAGTTACAATATATCAAAAAAGGCGTTGTCTTTGATGGTAAAAATTATTGGTGTTTATCTACTCTCGTACCTCAAGCAGGAGGAATTTATTGTTCTAGAGATGGATGGCAACGAAAGATTTATCATCAGCTATCTAGGGGAAGTTCATAATTTTTATTGGGTTGAATCGTGCTAATTAAATCACTTTCAATTAAGTCAAGATCGAAGTTTTTAGGGGTGTGTGCATTAGCTATATCCCTTGTAATCGGTGGTTCCAGTCTAGATAGTGCTACAGCGCGCGATTATGAATCACGCACTCAAGCTGTGGATAGGTTTACGGATTGGTTTTTTTATAGAGTGAATCCTCAATTAGGAGACCGTAAATTGCGATCTGACGATTCTTCTGCCTACATCCGCGAATGGAATGCTATTCGTAGTACAGTCGATCGAGAAATGATTACTACACAAGGAGATTGCGTCGGTGATGCTTTCTGGGACTTCGATTATCGTTCTCATGGCCGAGCGCTCGATCGGATTGCAGATACAATTTGGGATATCCGCGATCCATCGGGTGACAAAACTCGTGCAGATGTTTCTAAACAAGAATGGCAGAAGCTTCGTAATTCAATAATTAGAGAGCATTTTTGCTATTAATTTGCAACTTTTTTCACCCCAAATTAAATAATAAATAACCACCGCGATCTTAGTTACAAATATTATTAAATAATAGATATAATATGTACCCTTAATTGTACTATTATCGCTCAGTTAAGTTTAACATTAGTCAGTGAAATTCCAGGAAAGACACCAATGGGAACCAGAAAATTTATTCTCTTAAAAAATGTTAGTTTTGCCGTAGCTGGACGAGAAAACAGGTATGATTGTGTAGAACGTCCCGCAGAAGAAGAACCTTGAATCGGCTTAATTATCCAGGAAGATTTGGGTTGAGAAGGGGACTTGAAAAATCAGGGGTTGATTGTTTAGCCTGCTGAGGGAATGCAAAGTTATATTCGCGTATACAATTTATATAATTTTCTCATCTTACTATTAGTCCCCCTCTCCTGGAACTAAAGTTTGACTCTTAAGCGATTTCAATAGCAAAATGATAAATAATATAACCTGCGATCGCCCGGATTTGATATCATAACTAATAGCAGGAGATAATATTATATTTTTGCACTAAAATGTCAGTCACGACTCATCAATTAATTCAGTGGAAACAACAACGGCGACCAATTGTCGCGCTGACAGCTTATGATTATGCGATCGCCCAACTCATCGATCAAGCAGGCGTAGATATCATCCTAGTCGGCGATTCCCTGGCCATGACAGTCTTAGGCTACGACACAACCCTACCCATAACCCTCGATGAAATGCTGCACCACGCTAAAGCAGTGCGCCGCGGAGTTAAACAAGCATTAATTGTTGTCGATTTGCCGTTTTTGACTTACCAAGAAAGTCCCCAGCAAGCCATACACTCGGCGGGGAGAGTTTTGAAAGAAACAGGCGCTCAAGGTGTAAAATTAGAAGGTGGATATCCAGCAATGGCTGCCACAGTTTCGCAGCTAACATCCGCCGGAATTCCGGTGATGGGCCACGTTGGTTTAACTCCGCAGTCGGTACACCAACTCGGCTACAAAAAACAGGGAAAAACTGTTGAAGATGCCGATCGCATCATAGCAGAGTCGATCGCGCTTCAAGAAGCAGGTGCCTTTGCGATCGTCTTAGAACACATTCCCGCCGACTTAGCCGCTCAAATTACCCAAAAATTAACTATTCCCACCATTGGTATAGGCGCCGGGCCGCACTGCGACGGTCAAGTTTTAGTTACTTCCGATTTGTTGGGACTTTCCGAAAAACAACCACCTTTTGCGAAAGCTTATGCCAATTTGCGAGAAACAATTACCCAAGCTGTGAAAGATTATTCCCTTGAAGTTAGAGAAGGTAAATTTCCCGAATAGGTTGTTAGTGAGGGCTTTAATCCTTAAAAAGGAGGACTAAAATCCTCACTACAAACCTAATTTACACTTTCGGCTGGCCCTCTTCCTCTTTATCCTTCTCAACAGGTTCATCCTCAGATTGACCAACCCCTTCCTTAAAACTCCGCAGCGTTTTGCCCAAAGCATTTCCTAACTCAGGAATCTTCTTGGGCCCGAAAATTAGTATAGCCACCACCGCAATAATGCCCATTTCAGGCAATCCCAGACCAAACATACAAAATCTCCTGTAAAACTGGCTCGATCGTAAGTCAATCTACTGATATTGTTAAAGTATCTACCTTTTTTCCTGCATCTTGCAACAGTAGAATCAAGTTTTATTAAGCTATCCCCCGATAAATTAGGAATGTTAGAAATATCCCAGCCTTCCCTCCGCGAACAACAGCACTACCTCATCCGCCATTTAGCAGACCGGATGGAAGCAGTATGGCACCGCTATCTAGACCTCGAACCCTACCACCTGCCCGCTGAGTTGGGATACGTAGAAGGGCGCTTGGAAGGAGAAAAACTGATCATTGAAAACCGCTGCTATCAAACGCCTCAGTTCCGCAAAATACACCTCGAACTCGCTAAAGTCGGGCCGGTACTTGACATACTGCACTGCGTTATGTTTCCCAGACCGAATTATGCTTTGCCGATGTTCGGTACGGATATAGTAGCAGGCAAAGGCCAAGTTAGCGCCGCGATCGCAGATCTTTCTCCCCTCAATCGAGATCGAACTTTGTCGGAAACCTACCGAACCCAACTGGAAATTTTGCCGGTCAACCAATTTTCTTGTCCCCGCCAAATTCCCGAATGGGGGGATATTTTCTCAGAATTTTGTCTGTTTGTGCGGCCAGAGTCGATGGAAGAAGAAAACAGATTTCTGGACATAGTTGAATCCTACGTGGAAATTCACTGCAAACAGGCAGTCGCCTCCGAACCAGTCTCTGCCGCCGAAGAATCGAAAATTCTCGACGCTCATATTTACTACTGTAGCCAGCAGCAGCAAAACGACAAAACCCGCCGCGTACTCGAAAAAGCTTTCGGTCAAGATTGGGCCGAACATTACATGACCGAGGTGCTTTTTGATTTCCCTAAATAGCTGAAATTTGTTTACAATACTTAACAGTAGGTGGACAAAACTTAATTAGGCAATCACCTACTTTATAAGTAATGGTAAAGGAATCACGGTTCAAGGATAAATCATTTTTAAAACCCCCAGGACGAGGAGTCATCGGTTTAGCGATCGCCGCTACTGTAATTACCACAGGAGTCGGTTTTTGGCAAGTATCTCAAATTAGAAAAGCCGAAGAGTTAAAGGCGGTGGCTGCAACGGCTGCTGCAACTTCCGTGGCCACCCGCACCAGCGTCACCGCTTTGGGTAGGTTGACTCCCCAGGGGGAAGTTATCAAATTGTCGGCCCCTTCGGCGTCGGAGGGAGCAAGAATTGAACTGTTGCAGGTGGAAGAGGGCGATCGAGTCAGTCAAGGACAAATCATAGCAGTTCTCGATACGCGCGATCGACTCCAAGCAATCCTCCAACAAGCCGACAAAGAAGTCAAAGTCAAACAAGCAGAATTAGCGAAAATTCAAGCAGGCGCGAAAACCGGCGTTGTCGGCGCTCAAAAAGCAGAAGTTGCCAAGTTTGAAGCACAAGTGCAAAGAGAAACCGAAGGCGAAGCAGCCAATGTCGCCCGCTTAGAAGCTCAACTGCGAAGAGAAACCGAAGCCGAACAAGCTAACGTCGCCAAATTCGAGGCAGCGCTGCAAAGAGAAACCGAAGCCGAACAAGCTAATCTTGCCAAATTGGAGGCACAACTCCAAAGAGAAACAGAGGTGCAGCAATCCAAATTGGCTAGGTTAGAAGCTCAATTGCGCGGCGAAATTGCCTCTCAAAACGCTACAGTCGATCGGCTAAAAGCCGAATTAACCAACGCCGAAGCCGAGAAACAACGCAATAAAGAACTCTCAGAAACAGGCGCCATTTCTGCTTCCGCCTACGACACCAAACGCTTAGCAGCAGAGACGGCTCGCCAGAGAGTCAAAGAAGCGCAAGCTGTATTAGAAAAAACAGTGCAAACACTGCAAGAGCAAATAGTCGAAACTAAAGCCACAGTCAAACAAACAGTAGAAACAGGCAAGCAGGAAATCAATCAATCCCGAGCCAATCTCAGACGCAAGTTAGAAACAGGTAGGCAGGAAATTAACCAAGCCCGAGCCACCTTAAATCAAAAGATAGAAACCGGTAGAGAACAAATCAATCAAGCCGAAGCAATACTAAAACAAAAAGCAGAAACCGGCCAAGAACAAATCAATCAAGCCAAAGCAAATCTAGACCAAATTGCTGAAGTACGTCCCGAAGACGTGCAAGCCGCCCAAGCCGCCGTAGAAAGTGCGATCGCCAACAAACAAAAAGCTCAAGTAGACTTAAACTTAAGTTACGTCAAAGCACCAGTATCCGGCTACATCCTCAAAGTTCACAGCCGACAAGGAGAAGGTGTCAACACTCAAGACGGCATCGTAGAACTAGGCGGCACCGATCAAATGTACGCCGTAGCAGAAGTTTACGAAACCGACATCGCCAAAGTGCGAAACGGCCAGCGCGCTACCGTCAGCAGCCCGGTTTTTGCAGGTACTTTGGAAGGAAGAGTCGCTCGCATCGGCAAACAAATCAGCAAAAAAGATGTCCTTAATACAGACCCCGCCGCCGACACCGACGCGAGAGTTATCGAAGTAAGAATTCGCCTCGATCCGGAATCGAGCAAAAAAGTTGCAGCCCTAACAAACTTGCAGGTTGAAGTCAAAATAGATATCTAAATTTGTAATTGCTCAACTAGGGGAAAAAAGGGAGCCATCAGTAGAGAGAGCTTGTTGAATAGATTGATAAGCAGTT
>NZ_JAUBQR010000210.1:0-11811 GCF_036701385.1 Microcoleus sp. Pol12B4
AACGGGACAATTCGGCATAGTTGACAAAAAACTTATCAAGGCTACTATCTTACCATCATTACTTCTTGGCCACTACCCTTTTTTATGCCACTTGACGTATTATTAAATAATGGGAATCTGTGCCGCCATATATAAGCATATATAAGCTTTTAAGTTATTATCGAATGATGAAATTACCGCCTCTTCACAACGCGGAGTCCGAGGAGAACTCTGGATAAGTCAATCTCGACTATTTTAGAGGTAAATGTTTGTTGATAAGAACGATCGCTCATCCCAGAAACCGAATTTATTTATCCCGTGCGATCGCCTTTCTGAATTCAGCTTGATTGATGATTTGCAGCAATATAGCCTGAATTCCTCAAATATTCAGAAATTTAACTCGTGTTAAAATCAAAACTCAGATCGGAATAGGAGAAAATTCTTATGCCAGCGATGACACTCAAAGATTTAAACCAAGTTCAAACCCTTTTTTCCGAAGCGGGTTTAGATTACAAAATTGAACTAGAAGACGGGAGACTTTCAATTGTGGGGCCATCAGACATCGTATCCAGTGAAATCAGCAGTATTTTGATTCGCTTGCTGGGTAACTGGGTTTATCCCCGTCGCTTGGGGAGAGTCTTTGACTCCGCAGGCGGTTTCATCATGCCGGATACGAATGTGAAAGCACCGGATGTTTCTTTTGTGCGCGCCGCCCGCTTGCGCCAAAGTCCGCGTTATTTTGGAGAACTTGTCCCCGATTTGGTGGTTGAGATTAAATCTCAGAGCGATCGCATTAAACTTATAGAAACTAAGGTTTTGAAGTTTATAGAACTGGGTGCGATCGTCGGAATTCTGATCGATCCTGATGAAGAGACAGTTACTATTTATCGCTCTACAGGTGAACCGACTGTTTTAGGAAATGGCGATATCTTAACATTAGCAGAACTTTTTCCCGGTTGGGAATTGCCCGTTTCGGAATTGTGGCCTCCTATCTTTACTGAGGAAGAAACACAATTCTGATGCGTTTAAGCTTGGGATTGTTGTTGTTGCAGAAAATAGCCGACGAGATAAAGGGAACCGCAAAGGATTGTTAGGTTGTCGCCTGTAACAGCAGCGTCTAAGGCCGTTGTTAAGTCGGAGAAGGCTTGACAGAGTGTTAATTCGGGGCAGATAATTTGAGCTAGGGTGGCTAATTCTGCGGGGGATGATGAGTTTTGATCGGGTACGGGTACTAGGTAAATTCGATCGCCCTTTTTGAGTAATGCTTTCAAAATATCATCGCAGTCTTTAGTCGCAAGAATGCCGATTACCCAGTTAATCGGTTGGGAACTGTTAAGATTATCGACATATTCACGCAGGGCGATCGCTGCGGCGGGGTTGTGCGCGCCGTCAATTAATATATTGCGGTTTTTCCAAGTTGTCTGCTGGAGTCTTCCGGGCCATTGGGTTTTGGCGATACCGTTTTCGATGGCGGTTGGGGAAATTTGCCATCCTTGGTTTTGGAGAGTTTGCAAAGTTGCGATCGCAATTGCTGAATTCATTAGTTGAATTTTTCCCAGCAGCGGCAATTGATATTTTATTTTCACCGCATTTTGATTTAACTGATATTCTGCGAATCCTTGTCCTAAATGTATGGCGGGTTTTACCCAAGTTGCCGGACAGTCTAATTCTTGAATGCGTTTTTCTACTACTATTCTAGCTGATTCTGGCAATTCTCCGATAACTGCCGGACATTTTGCTTTAAGAATTCCCGCTTTTTCCCCAGCAATATCTGCCACGGTGGGGCCGAGTATTTGCCAGTGGTCGAGACTGATAGAAGTAATGACGCTAGCGAGAGGTGTTTCGCAAACGTTAGTCGCGTCTAATCTACCGCCCAATCCAGTTTCTATGACTGCGATGTCGGTTTTTTGTTCGGCGAAATACAGCCAAGCTGCGGCGGTGATTATTTCAAATTGAGTGGGAGTTTCGGTGTTGTTTTCGGTGGCGGCGACAACTCGTTCTAGACACTGTTGCAATTCTGTTGGGGAAATCGGTTTTTGGTTGATGCAAATTCTTTCTGTCCAATCGATTAAGTGCGGGGATGTGTAGCGTCCAACTCGATAGCCTGCTTCTGTTAGTACGGAAGAGAGATAAGCGCAAACGGAACCTTTGCCATTGGTGCCGGCAATGTGGATAATGGGTACTTGTTTGTGAGGGTTGTCTAGTTTTTGGAGAAGTTGGTGAATTCTTTCTAAGCCGAGATGGACGCCGAAATGTTGGTAAGATTGAAGGATAGATTCTGCATTCATTGACGATTATTGGATTTTTTAACGAACCGCGAAGGCGCGAAGGAAGAGAGGAGATAGATGTCGATTGGTATGAATATTATTTCTCTGTTTTCGGGTTGTGGCGGGTTGGATTTGGGTTTTCGCTTGGCTGGGTTTAATCCGGTTTGGGCCAATGAATATGATAAGTCTATTTGGGATACCTACGAGTTTAACCATCCTGAAACTATTTTAGATCGCAGAGATATCAGAACAATCAAATCTGATGAAATTCCCAACTGTATTGGGATAATCGGCGGCCCTCCTTGTCAAAGTTGGAGTGCGGCCGGCGCTAAACGGGGGATTGATGACTGTCGGGGTCAACTTTTCTGGGAGTATATCAGAATTGTCCGCGACAAGCAGCCTTTGTTTTTTTTAGCTGAGAATGTTAGCGGTATCTTGGCTCCCAGAAACAAGGATGCTTTCACTTATATACTATCGCAGTTTGAGGACATCGGGTATCGGGTTTCGTACAAGTTATTGAATGCTAGAAATTTTGGTGTTCCGCAAGATAGGCAAAGGGTGATTGTTGTTGGCTATCGGGAAACTCTGGGTTTTGGTTTTGAGTTTCCCGAAGCGGGAACCGAGGTTTTGACGCTGAAAGATGCGATTTTTGATTTGCAGGCGATCGCGCCAATGTCAGTTAAGGCTAAATTAGATAATTATCACGATTCTGTCCTAAATCACGAATGTGCAGATTTGGGGTTTTCCAGCCTTTATATGTCGCGGAATCGAGTTAGAAGTTGGTCAGAACCTTCCTTTACCATTCAGGCAAGCGGCAGACACGCACCTCTCCATCCTCAAGCTAGTAAAATGATTCTGGTTGGCAAAGACAAACGCATTTTTGACCCCAATTCGCCTCTGCCTTACCGTCGGCTTTCTGTGCGAGAGTGCGCGAGAGTTCAGACTTTCCCGGATGAGTTTATTTTTAAGTACAAGTATATTGCTGATGGATACAAAATGGTCGGCAATGCTGTTCCTGTGAATTTAGCAAGAGTTTTGGCAAGTAAGATTTTTGAGGATATTGTCTTAGGGCATAGGGCATCGGGCATTGGGCATAGTCATTGGTGTCAACTTAAGCCGACCACCTGCCAGTCCGCCAGGGAATGAATTCTACGGGGCTTGCGAAAGTCCTCGCTATGAGGACTAATATGTTGAAACGTCTTCTTCTCAGTCCTCATAGCGAAGACTTTAGCTTTGAGGCAGGGGTTTCTACCTCTGCCGGACTGCGGCGGGTTCAACGTGTTTATTGAAACCAATGTGGCTGTGCTATATCTTTATTCTCTGTCATTTGAATTTTGTTAACTGACCGAGATGGTGCTGAATCGCATTTGTCCCGCGAATATGAGACAAGGGAGAACCTCTGTACAAAAAGCTGTTCAAACTAACTTGATAATTTTGTTGAACTGCTAAATCTAACCACAAATTGTTAATCGCATCTCCGGGCTTATAGTCAGGAATATTGTGCTGATAGTAAGGAAAACTGTCTATACAAGTATTGAAAAAGTTTTTCCGCCCGCAATGCTTTAAATACTGATATCGCGGTTTGAATTCTCTTTGATTTTCCAATACTGTATATATAGTATCGGCTAAGGATTCCGGGTCAAATTTGGCGTAAAGACCCGCACCTTCCGGGAAAACTGGCGAGTTTCCTCTGGCGTATTGGTTGAATTCTTCAAAACAAATTACTGGTAGGTTGCAACTCATGGCTTCGGTAATTCCCCGGTTTTTTCCTTCTAGGAGGGAACCGAGGACGAATGCTTGGGCTCGCGAATAATATGTGGGGATTTCGCTGTAGTAGTCAACTCTCGGCACTAAGTTAATGTAGTCGGAGGGATTGGTTAAAATTGTCTCGACTTCTTGCCATTCTTTTAATGCGTACTGGTCGAGAGTTTTCAGGTTGCTAGCATCAAATTCGTGGCCGGTGACTACTGTTAATTTTATTGGTTTTTGCGGATATTTTTGGCGGTAAACTTTTAAGGCTTTGGCAATAATTGGCAAATTTTTTTCTTCGGAAATTCGGGCGACGGCGAGGAGGTCGATGTCTTTTGCGGGGACGTTGCGCGGGGAAATTAAGTATTCGTTGATGAAGTCGGTGTCTTGTAGGGGTATGATTGGTTTATGGGCGCGATCGGGATAAGTTTCGCGAAACCACTTATCTCGCTGCGGGTTTTTGTATAAACTAGAGTAGGCGTCAGCTATGGGGGCCCAGGAGTAGGAGATTCCGGGCGAATAGGCGAAGGATAAAAATACTGAGGAAAGTTGGGGAAATAGTTTGTTGATGAGTTCGACTGCTTCGCTGAAATAAATTCCTTTGATGAAACGTCCTTCGTAAAACAGTGGGGGAAGCAAGACGTAGAAACTGACGGTATCGAAGCGGTGGGGTTGGTCTTCAAATATCTCCCAGGTAAAGGCGTCTAAGTCTGCATAAATTTCGGCAATTGGTTTGTTGATGTGGGGGTTGCGTAAATATGGTTTTTGTCGATCGTAGTTTCCGCGTACCATATAATTCTGAGTGTGAGTATCTAGCTTTTTTTATTTAACCGCAGAGGGCGCAGAGGGCGCAGAGAAGAAGAGAGATATTCACAAGTCATCCACGGGCTGTTCTAGTGATTCATTGTCGCCAATTGTGAGGGCGAGTTGGTAGATTTGGCGGCGGGGGAGGGATGTTTGTTGGGCTAGCTGGCGGCTGGCTTGGGAACGACTTATGCCTTCGGCAATTAATGTTTGCAATTCTGCTTTGATGGCGTCTTCGGAAAATATTGGGGCTGCTGTTTGGATGCCGGCAATTACTAGGGTAAATTCTCCCTGGGGTTCGCGATTGGTGTAAAGCTCGATCGCACTTTCTATACTACCACGCCAAAACTCTTCGTGCATTTTAGTTAACTCTCTCGCCAGCACAATCTGTCTGTCGCTTCCCAAACTATTTGCTAAATCTTGTAAAGTTTGCCGCAATCGGTGCGGAGATTCGTATAATATTATAGTGCGGGATTCTATTTGTAAAGCTTCTAAACTCTGTTGGCGTTCTTGACCTTTCACGGGTAAGAAACCTTCAAATACAAATCTTCCTGTGGGTAATCCTGATGCAGTTATGCCAACAATGCAGGCGGTCGGGCCGGGAATCGGAATAATGTTAATATTAGCATCGGCGCCGGCTTTGACTAACTCGTATCCGGGGTCAGAAATTCCCGGCATTCCGGCATCGGTGACGAGGGCGATATCTTTGCCTAAAAGCAGTTTGTCGATGAGTTCGGGGAGTCGCTGGTTTTGGTTGTGTTCGTGATAGCTGATTTGGGGAGTTTTGATTTGAAAATGGTGCAAAAGTTTGCCTGTATGGCGGGTATCTTCGGCGGCGATGAAGTCTACTGTTTGCAAGATTCGGATGGCGCGAAAGGTCATGTCTTCGAGGTTGCCGATCGGGGTTCCTACGATGTAAAGTGTTCCTGTAGTGGGATTTGTTTGCATTTTAAGATTGGGATTTTTTAACCGCAGATAAAGCACGGGCGGGACGCCTAGGCCACACATTTAAAGCACGGGCGGGACGCCCATGCCACACATTTAAGAAGATATGAAAACTGGATTGTTTTTGGGATTGGCGACTTTAGATTTAGTTTATTTGGCCCAGAAGCCTCCGGGTGAAAATCAGAAAGTTGTTGCTTCTGATTGTACCATTGCTGCGGGCGGGCCGGCGGCAAATGCTGCGGTGACTTTTAGCTATTTGGGGAATGTGGCGATATGGGCTGGGGTTTTGGGTACTCACGCGATCGCCCAATTAATTCGCGCAGACTTAGCGGAGTATAATGTCAGGATAATTGATTTGGAACCCGGGCGATCGCACTCGCCGCCAGTTTCCTCGATTATTGTAACTGAAGCAACGGGCGATCGATCGGTAGTTTCCATCAATGCTACAAAATCGCAAGTTGACAGTCAAACAATTAACCAGGATATTTTAACATCCGTTAATATTGTACTGGTTGACGGACATCAAATCGCAGCCAGCAAAGAAATTGCTCAACTTGCCAAGTCAAAAAACATTCCCATTGTCCTTGACGGTGGCAGTTGGAAACCCGGATTAGAGGAAATATTACCTTTTATAGAATGGGCGGTATGTTCGGATAACTTTCATCCACCAGAGTGCGAAAATTCAGAACAAGTTTTTGCTTACCTATCAGCAGCCGGAATTTCCCATATTGCCATCACTCGCGGCGCAAAATCAATTTTATACCTCAGCAATGCCACTTACGGTCATATAGAAACACCTCAAATTCAAGCCACAGACACTTTAGGGGCCGGCGATATTTTTCACGGGGCTTTCTGTCACTACATTCTGCAAAATAACTTTACAGATACTCTCAACGCAGCAGCTAAAATCGCTTCCGATTCCTGCAAAAACTTCGGAACCCGCGCCTGGATGAATAAGAGTTAATTTTAAATTAAAATTAACCAAACTATCCGGTTAAAACCGCTCAAAGCTAGAAAACTTGAACTGGCAACACTTGTTGAGTTAAAATCCTGACAGTAACCTCGACCAAATTTGTAAACTTCTCTCTTCTCTTTCTTCGCGCCCTTAGCGCCGTCGCGGTTCGTTAACAAAATTGCTATATTAGTAAGACAAGTTCAACTCACACAAAACACTCCCAAAACAACATACCCGAATCATGTCTGACACCCAACCCCTAACTATCACCCTTCCCCCTTTGCGGATTACCCTAACAGAACAGCAGCAAGTTAACCTAGAATGGCTGACCCAAAATTTGCCCAATTTACTCACCCCAAGCAAACAAGAACTTCCCGACAATATGAAACAGTGGGTGGCGGCTAACAAATTATTAAATCAACCCGATGCAGAAATCATTCAAGGGCTAATAAATACCGGCATAGATGCGGAAACAGCCACCGCAGAAGTTAGGGAAATATCATCTCATCCCTACTTTCAAGCAGGTAGTCAGTACGTGCAGTTATTGCAGAAATTAGAATCGCATCTCAGGATTAGCAATCAATTAGCTGCATTGTCTTCCAAGTTTGGCACAATCGAACGCAAAAGTAGCCTTTCTAGAGAGTATTTTCTCGAAAATTACTATGCAAAAAATACTCCAGTAATTATTACCAATATTATGCACAACTGGAAAGCGTTGCAGTTGTGGACGCCGGAGTATTTGCAGCAAAAATATGGCGATGCAGAGGTGCAAATTCAAGCTAACCGCAATTCCGACCCGAATTACGAAATTAAGATAGAAAATCACAAAAAAATTGTTTTGTTCCGCAAATATGTAGAGATGGTGGTCAAGGGCGGGCCTAGCAACGACTACTACATGGTTGCTAACAACAAAACTCTAGAAAGAGAGGAATTTAAATCCCTATTCGACGACATTGAAATTTTCCCAGAATACCTAAATCCAACGGACACAAAAGGCAGAGTTTTCTTTTGGTTCGGTCCGAAAGGTACGATTACACCGCTGCACCATGACCCAGTTAATTTAATTTTAGCTCAAGTGTCAGGTCGCAAACTAATTAAATTAATTTCTCCGCAACAAACACCTCTGCTTTACAATCACGTCGGAGTTTTCAGCAAGGTTGACGGCGAAAATCCCGATTATGACAAATACCCGCTTTACAGAGACGCGAAAATTATTGAAGTGATTTTGGAACCGGGAGAGGCTATCTTTATTCCTGTCGGTTGGTGGCACCATGTAAAATCATTGGAGGTTAGTATTTCGGTTTCGTTTACTAATTTTGTGTTTCCCAATTATTATGAATGGAAATATCCTCATATTAATTGGTAATTGCTAATGTATTGTTCCTAGGGGCGGGCACAGGGACACCGCCCCTACAGAAATCTGGGTTAATCGGCGTTTATCTGCGGTTCACAAAAAAGAAATTCATGAAAACTCTCGAAGAAATCAGCGAAATTGCCCGATCGATCGCCTGGAGTGCATCAGATATCCTACAATCCTATTATCGGAAGGATTCCAACACTCCTAACCTCGACATCCAAGAGAAAAAAGATGGCCCCGTCACCGCCGCCGATGTCGCTGTCAATTCTTACATTCTCGACGAATTGCAGTCGGCTTTAGGGAATGCAGAATTTGGCTATCTCAGCGAAGAAACTTACAAATCTTATTTAGAAACTTATGGTAAAGTTCCCTTACCTCAAAGTTGGGTTTGGATTATTGACCCTTTGGATGGAACGCGAGATTTTATTGACAGGACAGGTGAATTTGCCGTTCACATTGCTTTAACATTCGACGGAAGACCAGTATTGGCAGTTGTGGCTTGGCCCCAACAGCAAAAGATTTATTACGCGGTGCAAAATGCTGGTGCTTTTATGGAAAGTCGGGACGGTTCTGCGGTAAAGTTGCAAGTTTCGGCGCGAAATATAGTGGCAGATTTATCTATAGTAACAAGCCGCAGTCACCGGGGCGATCGCTTTAATCAATTGTTACAAAAACTGCCTTGTCAAAATCAACTAGCTGTCGGCAGTATCGGCTGTAAAATTGCGACAATTGTAGAACAAAAGGCTGATGTTTATATTGCGCTTTCGGGAAAGTCTGCACCGAAAGATTGGGATTTAGCGGCGCCGGAATTAATTTTGACTGAAGCGGGCGGTCAATTTACTCGTTTTGACGGTTCTACTTTGCAATATAACCGGGGAGATGTGAGTCAGTGGGGGGGTTTGTTGGCGAGTAACGGTTGCTGCCACGCTGCTTTGTGCGGGCAAGCCGAGCAGATTTTAGCGGGGATAGATGGGCGTTTGAAGTAATCCAAAGTTTAGTAGGGTGGGTTAGAAGACCGTATTTTCTGCACGACTAATTGCTGACGCGCCCTAAAGTATGTATCAAAATTGCTGAGTTTGAAATTTCTGTACAATTGCACTTACGTTTCACAAATATTTGTGGTAAATCCATATAGCATTCGTTACAGTAATAATACTTAAGTATTTTCCATATCTTTATCAAAAATTTAATTAACCAGGTATTTTTTAAGAAAAATTTACATATTTTCTGTAAAAAAACTGTTATGGTTACGACAAAAGATGAGGACTCACCGAGTTTTTACGGATAAAGGGTGTGTCTGTATAAATAAAAATTGATAGATAGTTTCGGACGCCTGTCACGAAATAGCGGAATTTTTGTATTTTTTTGAAACCTCAGTCAGGTGGATTATGCCCAATTTAAATATTCCAGTTTCAGTAAGGTCGATCGCCTTTATCGACACTCAAGTTGAAGATTATCAAAGTTTGATTGCCGGAGTAACACCGGGTACAGAAGTAGTCGTTTTGGATGGGAATAAAGATGCGATCAACCAAATTACTCAAATTTTAGGCGATCGTACCAATATTGACAGCATTCACATCATTTCTCACGGCAGTCCAGGCAGCTTGCAACTCGGCGACGGTAGTTTGAGTTTAGATGATATAGAGTGCGCTCGGAATTCTCTACAGCAGTGGTTTTCGCCACGAACCGACTCAATCCCCAACAATCGACCTCACATTCTTTTGTATGGGTGCAACGTAGCAGCAGGCGAGACAGGTAAAGCATTTATAAAACGCCTGAGTGAGTTAACCAGCGCGTCGGTTGCGGCTTCGCAAAACCTCACCGGAAGTGCCGCAAAAGGCGGCGACTGGTTCCTAGAAGTAACATCAGGGAAAATTGCAACACCTTTAGCATTTCGGCCAGAAGTGCTGGCGGCTTACAACCACGTTCTCTCCAGCTTCAGTAAGGCTACTAACTTTAGTGCGGGCTTTTCGCCGACGGCAACTCCTCTTTCAATTGATACGGGCGACTTTAACGGCGACGGTTTCCCCGACTTAACCGTGATCAACCTCAACTCCAGAGATATTTCCATATTGTTGGGGACAAATACGGGTAGCTTTGGTACTGCTACTAACTTATTTAACCCCGGCAACGAGATTCCCAATTCCATTGCAGTGCGCGACTTTAATGGAGACAGCAAACTCGATTTAGCTGTAGCGAATCCTATTAGTGGCGCTAACGGCGATTTCGTTTCGATCCGGCTGGGGACAGGTACTGGCACTTTTGGCAATCCTACCAACTTCGGTCAAGGGATAAATCCTCGAGCAATCGCTGCGGGCGACTTTAATGGAGATAGCAGGTTAGATTTAGCCACAGCCCCTTTGAGTGGCAACAACCTTTCAATTCTTTTGGGAGACGGTACTGGTAGCTTTAGCTATCCCGTTAGCATTAATGCAGGAGCATCTCTTACTATTGCCACAGCCGACTTTAACGGCGACGGCAAACTTGATTTAGTCACCTCGAACAATAGCGTCACTAACAATATTTCAGTTTTGTTAGGAGATGGTACGGGCAACTTTAGCGCCCCGGTTAACTTTAGCGCGGGGACAGGGAATCACTTTGTCGTTACAGGCGACTTTAATGGCGACAGCAAACTCGATCTTGCCGCATCGAATAGCGGTTCTAACAACGTTTCAGTTTTGTTGGGGGATAGTACGGGTAATTTTGGTACTACTACCAACTTTAGTGTCGGCTCATCTCCCGCATCTGTAATTGCGGGCGACTTTAATGGCGACGGCAAACTCGATTTAGCCGCGTCTAACGGCGGAGATAACAATGTCTCAGTCTTGTTGGGGGACGGTACGGGCAGTTTTGGTAATGCCGTCAATTTTAGTGTAGGGACTGCTCCCGGTTCGATCGCTGCGGCAGATTTTAATGCTGACGGCAAGTTGGATTTAGCTACGCCCAACTTTACTTCTAAAGATGTTTCACTTCTGCTGAATACACCCAATACAGTTAATTTCGGTGCAGCAACATACAGTGGTACAGAAGGAACAACAGACACAGTAGTTAATATTCCCGTTACCCTCAGCGGTGGCACTCCCTTGGGCGATGTAATTGTACCAATTGCAATTAACCCCAGCAGCACAGCCACCACTTCAGAGTACACAATTTCGCCTACCACTGTTACTTTCCCCGCCGGCACTACTACTCTCACTCAGAATGTTGCTGTCACGATCACACCTGACAGTATCCCTGAGAACGATGAAACAGTAATTCTCGACATTGGCATAATTACTACTGGAAACTTGGTTGGTACAACAAATCAAGCGACACTGACTATTGCAGCTAACCAGCCAATTTCTTACGCCATTGCGACTGATATTCCCAGTATCGTCGAAGGCAATACTGACACAACTCCCGTAACTTTTACCGTGACTCGCAGCGGTGGCACAGATGTAGCAAGTAGCGTCAATTATACGATCGCCGGAACTGCTACAAACGTCAGCGATTACAACAGCATCGGCGACACTTCTGGGGCAACGGGTATTAGCGGGACAATCAACTTTGCTGCGGGTGAAACCTCTAAAACTATCACATTAAATGTGGTAGGCGACGGATTAGTAGAACCCGACGAAACAGTTGCGGTTACGCTATCGAATCCTGTTGCACCTGGGCCGACACCTACCATTAATACTGCAACTGCTACAACTAGCATCACAAATGATGACTCTGCCGGTTTCAGCATTGCACCTACGAACATCACTGCTACAGAA
>NZ_JAUBQR010000211.1:0-11735 GCF_036701385.1 Microcoleus sp. Pol12B4
CTTGCTAATATTTTGACAAGGTTGGAGGCAATTCGACAAGAGCAGAATCAGCTTTTACAAGAAGCGTCGGCTATTTTAAGCAACAAAATTAAGGCAGAGTGAGAAGGTGTGGCCCGATCGCAACTCGTGGTAAATTTAATACATCCAGGCTTTCCATCAAAGCCTGCTCCATAAAGGCTTGTAGTCGATCGCTCAATACGCCATGCCCGATTCCGAATTTTCCGATGATTTAAAATGGACGCCAGAAGCCAAGGCGAAGCTGAAAAATATTCCATATTTTGTCCGGGGACAAGCTCGCGTCCGCATCGAGCAGTTGGCCCGCGAAGCCGAAACCGAAGTCGTCACTGTTGACTTAGTTGAGCAAGCTCGTATCGAGTTTGGGCAATAAGGGCTCGAAATGTACCCTAAAGCTTTACACTATAATTTGCCTGATTTTGATGTTCACAGAGCTACTGAGTCACCCGTGCGGAAAATAGTTATTGCTGGCAACTGGAAAATGTACAAAACTAGGACTGAATCCCTAGAATTTCTTCAAGGATTCATGTCCTGCCTGACGGAAACCCCAGAGGAACGGGAAGTCGTGCTTTGCGTTCCCTTCACATCCTTGGCTGTCCTCTCGAAAAATTTGCACGGCAGCCGGATTAGACTCGGTGCTCAGAACGTCCACTGGCAAGAGTCAGGAGCTTTTACTGGGGAAATTTCCGGGCCAATGCTCAGTGAACTTGGTGTCCGTTATGTCATCATCGGTCACAGTGAGCGGCGCCAATATTTTGGAGAAACTGACGAAACGGTGAATTTGCGGCTGAAAGCTGCTCAGAAATACGATTTAATTCCGATTCTGTGCGTTGGGGAAACCAAGCAGCAGCGAGATGCAGGGGAAACAGAAGCTCACATTTTTTCTCAATTGGAAAAAGATTTGGTTGGTGTTGACCAAGAAAAGTTAGTCATTGCTTACGAACCGATTTGGGCGATTGGCACTGGCGATACTTGCGAAACGAAGGAAGCTAACCGAGTTATTGGTTTGATTCGCAGTAAATTGACTAATCCTGGCGTGCCCATTCAGTACGGCGGCTCGGTCAAAGCGGAGAATATTGATGAAGTCATGGCTCAGCCGGAGATAGACGGGGTTTTGGTTGGTGGCGCGAGTTTGGAAGCTGCGAGTTTTGCTCGAATTGTCAATTATCAGTAATAGGTAATTGCTAATAGGTAATTGCTAAGTGGTAAGTGGAACAATGGCAGCGGGAATTAAACAGCTATCGCCTACAATTGTGATGTGCCGCTCAGTGTTTCTCTGATCGAGAGAATTGACCTATGATTGCGAGCGTTAAACCAAAACCCACCTTAGAGGAGTTCCTAAAACTTTCTGAAACTGAACCAGCCTCAGAGTTTCTTGATGGAGAAATCATTCAGAAGCCCACGCCACAAGGTGAACACAGCGTCCTTCAATGGGAACTCTGCAAGACGATCGATCAAGTAACAAAAACTCAGAAAACTGCCCGTGCTTTTCCAGAGTTATACTGCACATTTGGTGGCGCATCAATCGTGCCAGATGTAGCAGTATTCCGATGGAAAAAAATTCCTTTTTTGCCCTCTGGTAAAATTGCTAACCGCTTTGAAATTAATCCAGACTGGTCGATTGAAATTCTCTCTCCCAATCAAAGTCAAACAAAAGTGCTGAGTAAATTCCTTCACTGTTCGGGGCACGGAACTGAGTTGGGGTGGCTATTAGACCCAGAAGAAGAGAGTATTTTGGCAGTATTTCCAGGACAAAAAGTAGAACTGTATAAAGGTGCATCTCTGTTGCTAATCATTGATAAAATCGAATTAGAATTGACAGTTGACACTGTTTTTAGCTGGTTAAGTTTTGGTGGTTGAATTAACAATGGCGATTCTGCTTGATTCTTGCGTCTTTTAGAGAGGGATTTGGTTTGACAAGGAGCGATTTCTATCGCCGAGTGATGAGGTGATATGATAAATAACAAAAAAAATACAATTAGAAATAAAGTTTTCGAGTGGGGAAAACGCACTTATTTAATGGGCGTTTTGAACGTAACCCCTGACAGTTTTAGCGACGGCGGAGATTTCAATACCATAGAATCTGCTTTGGCGCAAGCGGAAAACATGGTAAAATCGGGGGTAGATATTATTGATATTGGCGGTCAATCTACTCGACCTGGTGCAGCGGAAATATCTTTAGCAGAGGAGATCGATCGCGTTATACCCTTGGTACAAATACTGCGAGAAAAAGCCGATATTTTTGGCTCAGTTCCTATTTCGGTCGATACTACTAGAGCGCAGGTTGCCAAAGCTGCAGTTGAGACGGGAGCTGATATAATTAACGATATTTCGGGAGCTACTTTTGACTCAGAAATGCTGTCAACCGTTGCTAAGTTAAAAGTGCCAATAATTTTGATGCACATTCGGGGAAATCCCCAGACGATGCAACAACTGACAGATTATCGGGATTTAATGGGGGAAATTGGGGAATTTTTCGAGAGTCGAATTGCGGCAGCAGTTGCTGCGGGGATTGACAAATCTCAAATAATTATCGACCCCGGTATTGGCTTTGCCAAGAATTACAGTCAAAACTTAGAAATTCTGCGAGAGTTGCGAAAATTCCGTGTTTTAAACTGTCCGATTTTAGTCGGAGTATCGCGCAAAAGCTTCATCGGTCACATTTTGAATCAGCCAGAAGCGAAACAAAGAGTTTGGGGGACAGCGGCGGCTTGTACAGGTGCGATCGCAAATTTGGCAGATATCTTGCGAGTTCACGATGTCAGAGAAATGCACGATGTTTGTCTGGTTGCCGACGCTATCTTCAGAAATCAGTCTTGAGAAGTCTGAGTCTCGATAACTTTTATTTCCCCGCCCTCAGAATGAATCACATCGGGCATAGAACCCATCAGCTCGCCCAGAGCTTCGCTCATGCTTCTGGGGTCCATAAACAGAATTTTGGCATTGTCGCTTTCGCCCAATTTTTGTTGAGCTTCTAAGTATTTTTCGGTTACTAAGTAATTCAAAACTTGCTTGCTATTCGGATGCGAGTCTAAAGCTTCAACTAAGAGCCTCATGTACTCCTTAGTGCCGATCGCCTTATTGACCATTGCTTGCCACTCGCTCTTGGTAGCGCGCTCCAATTCCATAGCTTCTTGCACCCTTTTAGGAGGTGTAATGCTTTGAATTTCTACGCGAATTACTTTGACACCCCAAGTTTCCGTAGCTTCGTCCAACTTTTTGAGTAACTTTTTATTCATGTCATCTCGGGAACCCAAGATGTCTTGCATGGGCAATCGACCAATTTCAGCGCGAAACGTTGTTAAAACTAAGTTGGCGATCGCATTTTCAATTTGATCGATTCCATAATAAGCTTTCTGTAAATTTACAACTCGCCAATACACAACGGCATCGACTTCGAGAGCCACATTATCTCCCGTAATTGCTGACTGAGGTTTAATGTCTAAAACTCTTTCACGGCTTGTGTCCACGCAGACGACTTTTTCGACCAGGGGACTGATAAAGTGGAATCCTGGCTTGAGGGTGCGCTTGTATTGACCCAAACGTTCCACTAAAGCTTCGTCGCCACCGCTGACTATTTTGACGCTTGAGTTAACAGCGTAGCCGAGGATGAGCGCAAAGAGCATGGTAAGAATAGACTGCCCCATTTCTATTTTCCTGCTAAGGTTGACTGAGAATCGATCGGAATTCTACTCTAATTTAACTCAAACTCGGCCACACAGTGCTAAAATATCTCGACTGTTAATAACTAACTATTTGATCGGGTGAGCCCCATCGGCTCCGACTCTTACGGCGCTAGTGAAACCCAGGATATCAACAACACATTTCCACAAAAGACATGAAAAACGATCGAGAGTTTCGCTTGTTCAAACCTTTGAGGTGGATCGCCCCAAGCATTTTGGTGGGTGCAGGAATGTGGAATGCCGCAGTGACCCAACCGGCACAAGCTGAGACAATCGCCCTGCAACTCTCGCAGAACTTGCAGCCACCGCGCCGAGGCCCTGCAGTTCGAGAAGTTCTGTCCTATGAGATGAAGGGAGATGAACTAAGGATTTGCAAGCAGGAAGGCAAGTCTGAGAAAAAGTGCCAAGTTGTAGGTAAAGGCTACACGATGGGTTTGAGAACTGCCAACGACCTTTACGCTCAAGGAAATGCTGTCAATGCCGAAGCTTTGTACCGTCAACTAATCGCTCGCTATCCCAAAGAAGCGGATGCTTATTACAAGTTGGGAACTATGCTGTCGGGGCAAGGTAAAATGAGCGATGCGATCGTTCTATTCCAAAAAGCAATTGAAGTCAACCCGCAGCACGCCAAAGCTCACAACGATTTAGGCGTCGCGATGGCAAGTCAGGGGCAGTTGCCGGAGGCAATTGTTCAGTGGAGACAAGCTGTTAAAATTAACGCTCAATATCCCGATGCTTTAAACAATTTAGGAGTCGGTTTGTACCAGCAAGGAGACAAGGAAAACCAAGCCGAGGCAGTAGCCAGCCTCACAAAAGCTAAGGAGTTATTTATCAAGCAAGGCAGAACTCAAGCGGCTAACAGAGTTGATAAAATTCTGGAGGAAATTAATTCGCGGTCGAGCGGTTCCTAAACTCAACCGCCGATCGCGCATTGAAAGAAAAAACATCTTTGGCGATCGGCGTTAATCAGCGTTCAGCGACTGTTAAACACGCCCACAAATGGGAATCTAAAGCATTTCCTTCAAAACTTGTAAAATCAAATCTCCATCCACCCGATCGCTGACAGCAGCCTCACCCAAGCGCACCGGCAACACAAACCGCACCTTGCCATCCTGCACCTTTTTATCAAGTTGCAAAGTATGCAAAATTTCCTCAACATCCACACCAGCCGGCAATTTGGCAGGTAAACCCGCTTTTTCAATCAAAGCAGACTGGCGGCGATCGCACTCAGCATCCCACATTCCCAACTCCACAGCCAATCGGCTTGACGCAGCCATGCCGATTGCCACTCCTTCCCCGTGATTGATCACCTTGTAATTGGTCAAACTTTCCACAGCATGACCGATGGTGTGTCCGTAATTCAAAATCGCCCGCAAACCCGATTCCTTCTCGTCTTTGCTTACCACCTCAGCCTTAGCTTGGCAAGACCTGCTCAAAATTTCGGCCAACAAATCCGCCTTCACATAGCGCATTTGATCCAAACGCTTGCAATTCTCTAACTTCCCAAAAAGTTCAGCATCCCAAATCACCCCGTACTTGATGACTTCCGCCATCGCCGAACGAAACTCCCTCGCCGGCAGAGTTTTGAGTACATCCGGGTCAATTAACACCAAACGTGGCTGGTGAAAAGCCCCGATTAAATTCTTCCCTAAAGGATGATTTACCCCCGTTTTGCCGCCAATAGAAGCATCAACCATCGCCAGCAGCGAAGTCGGAACCTGCACGACATTAATTCCCCGCAGCCAAGTCGCCGCCGCAAAACCCGTCATATCGCCAACCACCCCGCCGCCCAAAGCCACCATTGTCGAGGAACGTTCTAAGCGGTTTGCCAAAGCCGCACCGTAAATTTTCTGCACCGAATTTAAAGTTTTGTACTGTTCTCCTGGTGGTAAAATGCAGCTACTGACTTCCAGACCGGCAGATTCGAGGGCTGCTGTTGCTCTTTCGCCGTACTGCCGAAAAATCGACTGATTCGACACCAGCAGGACTTTTTTGCCCAAACTTAGATCGCCCATCAGACTGCCGAGTTCATCTAAGCCGCCCGATCGCACGCACACATTGTAAGATTGTGGCCCCAAGTCAACTTTAATTATGGATTGCATATTTATCTAATTTAGATATTAGATTTTAGATTATAGTTCTTATAGGTCTTTTTATTGATTGTTTTGGAGAAATTGCAATGACTCTTAGCGGAGCAATAACTTATTTTGGGATTTTTGGCGGCATGATCGGCTTGGCGACAGTGCTAATGTTTGGTCTGCGGGCTGTCAAACTCATCTAATTTGCTAATTTAGATGTCTGAACCAGAGTATTTAATCTCTGGCAAAAGTATCAGTTCGACAAAGTATTTGCGCCCAAGATCTCTGATTTAATCTGTGGATTGACGGCGCAAATACTTTGTTTCATATAACTTGCTGCTACAGCTAATTTAATATTTGACCATAAGTAATTTGGTTAATGATAAAATATAAAATAGCTAGATTTCCCAATGCTCTAGAAGATGAGGAAAATGATTAATTAGAGTAAGCTGATCGGCAATATATTGAGAGGAACGCTAAATTTGAGGTTTATTATTCGCATTAAAAATGAGAAGTATCCCCAGCCTAGATTAATGCCGTACTTATCGTCGCCGTTTCTTTACTTGTTCATAGGGAAAACACTCAATAACTTCAGATAGAATATAACTCTCTTTGGAATCAGATTCCATCAGTTCCAAGCAGACAGTCTGGGGAACTTCAAAGTATCGATAGGTTTTGCCGCTATTGAAAATAACCTCAAGGTTAGACATGGTTTCGTCATAACATACAGCTTCGATAGTGCTAGATTCGACGGCTTATAGTTTCATGATTTCCTGATAAGTAAGGCAACCTGAAAAAAACAGCATACCCAAATCCCGGACTTTTTAAAGAAGTCAGGACTCTAAAGCCCGATCGCACCTGAATTTCCCCTAAAATAATTTCTACTCCCTCAATCCAAAATCTAAAATCTAAAATCGAAATGACTCATTCCACCGATATCGTCACCCTCGCCCGCTGGATGGCCGCCGATTTCAGCAACCAAGCCCAAGCCTTTGAAAACCCGCCATTCTTCGCCCACATCCGCGTCTGCATGAGACCTCTGCCCGTCGCACTTCTGGATGGGATCAGCTTGTACCTAGAACAAGCCTACGATATTGAACTGCACGTACCGTACCGAGTCCGAGTTTTGAAATTAGTCCCGGTGGGTGATCGAATCGACATCGAAAATTATGCCATAGAAAATGAAGAACAATTCTACGGCGCTTCCCGCGATCCGCAACGGCTGCAAGAAATCAAAAAAGCACAACTGACACTGCTTCCCGGCTGCACCTTTATTACGCAGTGGACGGGCAACAGCTTCAAAGGGTTTGTCGAACCAGGAAAAGGCTGCATGGTGGTCAGAAAGGGCAAAAAAACCTATCTAGACAGCGAATTCGAGATTGACCAAGACAAATTTATTAGCCACGATCGCGGACGTGACCCAGAAACAGACGCCCACGTCTGGGGAGCCCAGGCCGGCCCTTTTGAATTCACCCGCCGGGCCAGTTTCGCCGACGAAATTCCGGTTTAATCCAAAAAAATAGAGTCCCTCCTGGGCGAACACGCTTGATTAAAGGTTCAGAATGCACCAATACCTGGTACATTAACCCAGTATTGGCAAGCAAGATTCACCGTTGATTTATGAAAGTCCTGGTTATTGGTGGCGATGGCTATTGCGGTTGGGCAACCGCACTCTACCTTTCCAACAAAGGTTACGAAGTTGGCATCCTCGACAGCTTCGTGCGGCGGCACTGGGATCTGGAACTGTGCAGCGACACCCTCACTCCCATCGCACCGATTCAGCAACGACTCCAGCGATGGCAAGATTTAACGGGCAAGTCGATCGACTTGTTCGTCGGTGACATCACCAACTACGATTTTCTCAGCAAAAGCATGAGGAAATTTGCACCAGAGGCGATCGTCCATTTCGGCGAACAGCGTTCGGCACCTTTCTCAATGATCGATCGCGAACACGCAGTCCTCACCCAAGTCAATAACGTCGTCGGGACACTCAACCTGCTGTACGCCATCCGCGAAGACTTCCCCGACTGTCACCTAGTGAAATTGGGGACAATGGGCGAATACGGCACGCCGAATATTGACATTGAAGAAGGCTACATCACGATCGAACACAACGGCCGCAAGGATACACTACCCTATCCCAAACAACCAGGCAGTTTCTACCACCTGTCAAAAGTCCACGACTCCCACAACATCCATTTTGCTTGCAAAATCTGGGGTTTAAGAGCCACCGACTTAAATCAGGGCGTAGTCTACGGCGTGCTCACAGATGAAACCGGCATGGACGAACTGTTGATCAACCGTTTGGACTACGACGGAGTATTCGGGACAGCATTGAACAGATTTTGCATCCAAGCTGCGATCGGTCATCCTTTGACAGTTTACGGAACTGGCGGACAAACCCGCAGCTTCTTAGACATTCGGGATACCGTGCGGTGCGTGGAATTGGCGATCGCCAACCCCGCCGAAGCCGGACAATTCCGCGTCTTCAACCAATTCACCGAACAATTCAGCGTCGGCGACTTAGCCTCCTTGGTGCAAAAAGCAGGCATGGCAATGGGATTAAAAGTAGAAATCAACAACATCGAAAATCCCAGAGTCGAGAAAGAAGAACATTATTTCAATGCCAAAAACACCAATTTGCTAGACCTCGGTTTGCAACCGCACTATCTCTCAGATTCCCTGCTCGATTCTCTGCTGAATTTTGCTACAAAATATCAGCATCGTGTCGATAAAAATCAGATTTTGCCGAAGGTTTCTTGGAAGTAAGTTCTGGTATCTACCTGCGGGGTAAGAGATTTTTTAACGAACCGCGAAGGCGCGAAGGGCGCGAAGTAAAAGAAAAGAAGGGAAGAGAGGAGAAATGTTTGCAATTTCAGAAGAGATTTCTTTGTAGATTAATTTTTTCATATCTATCTTTTTGATCTTTTGCTCTGTGTTCTCTGCGTCCTCTGCGCTTAATTGAAAAATGGCATAAGGTTTTTAGGGCTGGTTTTTTGGGAATAAAGCCGTAAAAAGTTAAATTCTCGTTCTGTGGCTTTTGGTTGTTCTGCCTGGATTGTCAGCGAGTGCAGTTTGTGCTTATTATTTAATAGCCGAATGGGTTGCAGTAACGGCGAGTTATCAAAATTAGCGCCGAGCGAGTGAGCGAAGCCCGATATGCCACTGAAACAGCAATATTATAAATTGCCAGAACAGCACAGGAAATTCACAGAATTAATTGCTTTGCCGAAAGTGGGGGATGGCTTTTAGGTGGGAAAATTTTATCAATTGGCATTCCGGGAATTTGCATCTTATCCCAAAAACCTCTCGCTCCAAATTAGCGGTAGTAAAACAGAAAGAACAAGTGTAGAAAAGCAGCCGATCGCACGCCATGACTTAGCTCCCCGCGAGACAGTGTATCCTGTTACCGATGACCTTGGCCGCAGGCTACGATTATCGGCTCCCTAAGTAACTTATTTTTATGAAAATTGCTCTTTTCACTGAAACATTTCTGCCAAAAATAGACGGCATTGTGACGCGCCTGATTCACACTGTAGATCACTTGCAGCGCGCGGGCGAACAAGTTTTGATATTTTCTCCAGATTACGGGATTAAAGAATACAAAGGAGCCCGAGTTTACGGTGTGGAGGGTTTGCCTTTGCCGATGTACCCGGAACTGAAAATGGCACTTCCTTCTCCGGCTGTAGGTCGCCAATTAGAGCAGTTTAAACCGGATATTATTCACGTTGTCAATCCCGCAATTTTGGGATTGGGTGGTATATATTACGGCAAAAAATTCAATATTCCGATTTTGGCTTCTTACCACACGCATTTGCCCAAATACTTGCACCACTACGGTTTCGGAGTCCTCGAACCTTTATTGTGGGAACTGCTTAAAGGAGCGCACAACCAAGCAGAATTGAATCTCTGCACTTCCACAGCAATGGTGGAGGAATTGAGAATCCACGGCATTGAGCGAGTAGATTTGTGGCAGCGGGGCGTAGATACTGAAATGTTTATCCCGGAATTGGCAAGCCGAGAAATGCGATCGCGCCTTTCTCAAAATAACCCAGATAATCCCCTGCTGCTGTACGTCGGCCGCCTCGGTGCAGAAAAAGAAATCGAACGCATCAAACCAGTCCTCGCAGCGATTCCCGACGCCCGCCTCGCCCTAGTGGGAGACGGCCCGCACCGGCAAACTCTTGAACAATATTTTGTCGGTACACAAACCAATTTTGTCGGCTACCTCAAGGGGCAAGAACTCGCAACAGCTTACGCATCGGCCGACGCCTTCATTTTTCCCTCCCGCACTGAAACCCTAGGCTTAGTGCTCCTAGAAGCAATGGCTGCGGGGACGCCTGTAGTGGCGGCGCGCAGCGGCGGAATTCCCGATATCGTCACCGACGGCGTTAACGGATATTTATTTGACCCCGCCGACGAAGAAGGAGCTCTGGCTGCCACAAAGCGTCTGTTTGCGAATCCCGAAGAACGGGAAACCATGCGCCATAACGCTCGCCGAGAAGCCGAACGCTGGGGTTGGGCCGCCGCCGCTGCACAACTGCAGCGCTACTATCAATCAGTGGTATTTGCCGAGTCCATGCCCAGAGCGGCCTAAATGTGAGGATCTGTAGCACCTTTAAACATCACCGCCAGCTTAGCTTCGCTGTTCGATCGTCAGTTGGTAGTCAGGAGGGGTGTTTTCAAAGACCGATCTAACTTTTTTGCTGCATAAATATACCGTCGCTATCCTGCTGTTGCGTTTACCATTAAACTATGAGTAAGCTCTGTAGGAAGGCCTTGCGCGCTGCTTTCATAGCGCCCTTTACCTGACCGGATACGGTCGCCGAGTGCGCTAAAACAGTCACACCGCGCGCTGCAGTCGAGTACAGAGCGTCAAATCCACATTGCACTCTCGATCGAACTAAAGCCTGTCACCTAATTTTCAGGCTAGCAGTTTTGCGAACTCAAGTTCAGCTTGAATTGACGAACCCTCATCAGTATCGAGGTTGTAAAAAAGATCGATCGAGCATACATAACAAGCAAACTGAAGTTGCGTGCGCCACTTTTGAACTCAGGATTCATTAAAACGGCAAGCGAGTGCCGACGCGCTTGCAAACAAATTCAAGAGTGTGCACTGCCGCCGAATCTAGCGCGGCTCAACCTGCAGTCAGTTTACCCTTCTGAGCAAGCAGTTAATCATGACCTTCTCCAATACTGGTAGCGTTCTGGCTACACTGACTCAAGTCAATTTTATGGGGGCATTGACCTCCCGTGTTAAGAGCCTGCCAGTTCCTGAATTAGTGTGCCTGCTGGACTTTATCACGGCTGAATTTCAGCAGTTTATCCGGGCGATGGACCTGATTAACAATGAAGCACTCGAAAGTCTCTTAGAGCAACTTTTAGATGCCTTCACTGTCAAAATTGGTCAAATTCTGCAAGCAGACCGGACAACAATTTTTTTGGTTGACTCCAACAAAAATCAACTGTGGCACAAAACACTCGATCCACTTACGGGTGAGGATGTAGAAGTGCGCTTGCCTATGGATGCAGGTATTTTAGGCTACGTAGCAACCACCGGAAAATCGATCAATGTCGCCGAAGCTCGATCGCACGAGTATTTTAATTCCGAAGTAGACGAACCACCGGGCTATCAAATCGAGACTATGCTCTGTATGCCGATTTTTAGCAGCAAGAGCCAATACGAACCCGTAGCAGTGGTCAGACTCTTAAATAAAGCTGGCAATGTCTCCTTTAGCGAGGAAGACGAACAGCAGTTCCAGGCTTTTGCAGATTCGATCGGGATTATTCTCGAAAGCTGTCAGTCTTTCTACGTCGTGGCGCGCAACCAGCGAGGGGTTGCCGCACTTTTGAGAGCCACAACGACTTTGGGTCAAAGTCTTGACTTGGAAACAACTTTGCGCTCGGTCATGGATCAAGCTCGCGACTTGATGCAGGCCGATCGCAGCACGCTATTTTT
>NZ_JAUBQR010000419.1:0-1841 GCF_036701385.1 Microcoleus sp. Pol12B4
GCATAGCCAAGTGGTAAGGCAGAGGTCTGCAAAACCTCCACCCCCAGTTCAAATCTGGGTGCCGCCTTTTTTAATTTGTAAAGAACCACCAAAAAAATATTCAACGCGAGAAAGTTTCCCGAAGATAGTGAACAATTTCCCGGCGATTTTCTTGTAAGCTAGGAAATTGTTTTTCACATACTTTAGAAAACTTCTTTAAAACTTTTTTGCTTACTTTGTCCGCATCCTGAAAAATGGCAATTGGATAAAAAGAGTTTCCCCATTTCTCAAATTGAAGGAGAGAAATAGTTGCATCACGCACCTGATTGTCATTTTGTAGTGCATAAATATACAAAGGATTTGCCATCTTATTAATATGACAATTTACTTCATAAACACCTTCTGGGTCATATTGCATATCGTGCCAGTCAAATACATATCTGTCTTCAGGAACATTCTCGGCTATCAATGCTCGGAAATCTTCATAAAAAGTGGACTTAACTCTTTCTCTTGATAAGTAACTAATATCAGAAATTCTTAATAAGGCTTGAGCAAATCTGTATAACGCCTCTCCATACTCCCCCTGTTCAATTTTTATTATAAATTCTCCATATCTATCTTCTACCTGAAATTCAGACAGGGAATTTGTAATAATTTCTCTGCGCGTACCATTTTCTAAATCAGACTCATTAAATCTATATGTTAGGTACATATATGTATGACCTTCATCAGATAGCAACCATTGATTTTTTTCTTTTTTTAAAACAATAGCTAAATGGTCGCCGTCATCAAATCGGAAGGGCGTAAATACGCGAAATCTATCCTTCCCCTCTTCAGCAAGGCGCAACTCTTCACATACTTTTTGTTTAAACTCCCTCTCGATAGCGTCAGCAGTCATTTTCTTCACCTATTTAAAAGAGGCTAAGTTGAGGATCATCAGGTAACTCAAAGCCACAATCATTTAATAAACAATCAAGAGCTTCTCCGAAATTAGAAAACCTATCAGTAGGTTCAGCATATTTGTCCTCTTCACAAGTTCCATAGTTTTGATACCTCTCTGTTGCCTTATGTATGTGGAAGTCATAAAATTTTTGCTTTTCTATCGGATTAGTGTGTTCGTGGCTTTTTCCATCATACCGCCTTAAGTGGAAAAGTTTATTAGAACCTGGAGGGTAAACTCCAATAATTATAGAAAAGTCTAATAAATTCAGACGGCTCTGACGTAAGATTAGGCGAAATTTATTGTTATTAACACCCTCAATATCAAAAGCACCCATTTTGCTAACACCTGCCTCTCTCATCCGAATCTGGGAGCGCCAAGCTAAAGGTAAAGGCTTGGATTCAGCTATGAGATTATTAATTTCTACGTCTGAATATTTAGCCACTACATTACAGCGTTAAACAAGTTAAAACTTTAGTTTTCAATTTGATTTTCCATAGGTCTTTGCCAATTTACCAATTCTGGAAAGAATATAAAACACCTTTGACACCACCTATCCACTCACAACTCACAAAGCCGGAACCTTAAACCTTCCCCCAGAGTGGGGACAATCCGACAGCAAGCGCAACTGGTATCGAGCGCACCCCGTCGCTGTTTTAAACTGCCACTCTATTGTATAACAGGGAGGCTCAGGATAATCTGACAATTAAATTGCTAATCACTAATCGCCTCAAAGCAATTAGCAATTAGCAATCTTACCCCAATCCTCACATTTTGCTGATAATTCTTTGCAGGATTTCCACGCCTGATACTGCTTGCCAGCCAAACAGCCCCAAGAGCACAATATTCAGAAAGATGTGAGTGTTTCTCGCCAAATCATTGCCTTTTTGCATCAAAGGAGTCAGCGAGGCTGCGATCGCAA